>JAQBNV010000223.1 GCA_028288395.1 Adhaeribacter sp.
ACCGTTTAGGGATTAGCAGCCAGAATGCTGTCCATCGGTACAAAAGATGGTTTGATCTCCACCCCGTCGCGGATATCCTGAACGCCCTCGTACACCACCTGGTCGCCGGCCTTAAGGCCAGACTCGACGATGTAGAAATGAGAGAAGCGGGATTCAGGTTGAAAATTCCTGGTTTTGACTTTGTTATCCTTGTCTACTACGTACACAAAGTTCTGGTCCTGCACTTCGAAGGCGGCCTTTTGCGGTAGCAGCAAGGCATTATCCGCGTCGTAGGCCAGGCGAACGGTGCCGGAAGAATGATGCTTTAATAAATGGCTGGGGTTCGGAAATTTGGCCCAGAATGCGATGGAGCCGGTATTAGCTTCGAAAACACTTTCTACGGTTTCTATTTTACCTTTTTGGGCAAAAGTTTTGCCATCGGCCAGAATTAATTGCACCACGCTGCTGCGGGTATTAGATCCTTGCTCTTTCGATTTCAAATAATTTAAATATTCCTTTTCCGAAACGTTAAAGTAGGCATACACATCGGTTAAATCCGATAGAGTCGTAAGCAGCGTACCTTCGTTTATTTAACTACCCACTTTTAAGGGAATGCGGTCGATTACGCCCGAAAAGGGCGCCCGGATATAGGTATAAGAAAGCTTAGTCTGGGCATTATCCATGGCCGAACGGGCTTCGTCGATGCGGGCATTGGCCGCACTAAGTTTAACTTTGGCCACTTCCAGCTCCGATTTGGAAATCACTTTTTTATCTACCAGCAGTTGCACCTGGGCCACGGCCAGTTCGGCGGCTTTTGCTTCGGCCACTGCACTTTTCAGGTTTGCTTTGGTGCGGGCCAGTTCGGCTTTAAACTCATCGGCGTTTATCCGGAACAAAGGCTGCCCTTTTTTTACCTGCTGCCCCTCATCCACATAAATATTATCCAGAAAACCGTTTACCCGCGTCCTGATATCAATATGGCGGACGGCCTGAATTTCCGAAACGTAATCGTGATGCAGCACCGTATCCTGGTAATGAGGCGGGTTACAGGTACAATTGGTATCGCCTTGTTTTTATCGGTTACTTCTCCGCGCGCAGCACAGCCGCTGATAAAGGCACCAATACTGAATAAATATATCCAACTAAATTTTTTTATAAAAATATAACTATTTCTTTCTGATTTTGATCTAGTACCATTTTAATTCACCCCCGGGCGCAATATTTTGGAAGGCGGACAAAACATGGCCAGCCGCTAAAAGTTGATACTTAGCAGAAGTTAGAAAGCCAGCCGGTTACAGCTGTTCCGTAAACGGGGTTAAATCTAGGGTGGCGTCAGCCGGAAAAGAAAGGAATAGTATTTGGGCAGTAAGGGAACAAAGTTTACATATTCCCGGAAAGGCTTCTGCTCAATTGTTACCCACTGGTTTAAACAGAATATTCTGATTATACGGCCCGCAGTCGAAAAAAAATGCCGCAAAACCCGTTGTAGCCGGAGATAAAAATTTGGTTGCTCTACGCGGCTACAGTCTTCCGACTGCGCTATCGCTTCGAATAAAAGCGCTCCCATGTAGTTGATGCCGGTACTGGTCGAGGTCTGCTGGAGAGCAGCATCCTCTTTTAATACTTCGTTGACGAAGGCATCCGGCAGCAGGTCAGAAACATGCTTGCGCGGAAAAAAAGCAAAATACAAAAAAAAGAAATTCCAACTTCGAATTATTGTTTTGTAAAGCTTTTTATTGATTGCGCTGTTTAAGTTTTTTTGGGTTAAGAATTAAATTACAGAATACGTGCACTGTATGTAGCACTCCCGAAACCGTAGAATTTTTCAGTTCCAAAATACAAGCTTTCAAACAAAACAAAATATATTAACAGCTTTTTTTACACATTCCGCAGCTTTATACCTTTTATAAAAAGTTAGCAATAATAAATTTATTATAACCGCTAGCTAATCAACAAAAAGACCGCTTTGGGGTGAAATCCCTTTGTTTTCAGGAGCTGAATATTGGGTAATCCCCGAACAGTTCCGGCAATATATTAGGCTTTCACGTTGATAAAGATTTTACTTAAGGGTTTCGCTCGGTTTGAAGTTGTCAGGAACCAAATCCACAGGAAAGCTAATAGTTCCAGAATTTACGCTAACTGATTAAAAGCTCTTCAAGTTTTACGCCTTCCAATTTAAAGCAAGTACCAGGTAAATTTTTTTAATTTTAATTTTAAAGATTAGTAACGCATATTTGAATACTTTTTACCGGCTTAATATTTTATGGCAGACATTACTTTCGACGAATCGAACCGCATCCTGGACCGCAACCAGATAATGCAGAAAATAAAACGGATGGCTTACGAGCTGTACGAGAATAATTTTCAAGAAACAGATTTCCTGCTGGCCGGCATCCAGGAAAACGGCTTCCTGCTCGCGCAACTTCTTGAAAAAGAGTTAAAGCAAATTGCGGCAGTTCAGGTAGAACTGGCCAGTATATCCCTGGATAAAATACATCCCCTGGATCATTCCATCGTGGTAGAGCCGAATAATTTAAATCTGGCGCACCGGGTGGTTATTCTGGTAGATGATGTATTAAATACCGGTAAAACCTTGGCTTATTCAATGCAGTTTTTCTTAAAAACCGAAGTAAAGAAAATAGAAACCGCTACCCTAATTAATCGGCACCACACATTATATCCCATCAATGCTACGTATACGGGTTTGTCGCTGTCCACGACCCTGCCGGAGCACATCCGGGTAATATTAGCCGAAGGCGAACGATTTGGCGCTTATTTAATATAAACTGTTTAAGACGCCTGTAATTAATTGCGTTTTTTTAAACCCTAGGTAAAGCTGGCCTTATATTTTACTTACAGATAAATCAATCTAGAACTTTCACCTTTAAAGTATCGGCATGGTTCACGTTTGTATGATTCCCGGTTTAGGCGTGGACGAACGAATATTTAAGCGATTGGCCATAATCGAAAACTTTTCCCAAAATATAATCCGTTGGTTGCC
>JAQBNV010000226.1 GCA_028288395.1 Adhaeribacter sp.
GTCATACACGCCTAGTCCGCCGCAGTATTTACCGTGCCCGCACTTGGCGCATGTATAACCATTCCCCCATTTTAATGTGGCCAGATAAGCTTTGCATTTATCCTCGTCCGCAAACCGGGTCTGAAACTCAAATAAGGATAGAGTCTTGTATCTTTTCTCCATATAATAGCCTTTATACTACTCAATTTAAGCATTTATGAACCATTAAACAAGTGCCTAATTCAATATATTTATATAAAGTATTTTTTGTTATACCACTCCTCACTCCGCCATCGCGCTACGGTTATTTATTGGCCTATTTGGCCCTATAATATTTAGGTTTCGTCCCAGGTAGCAGGCATGGTTTTCCAGTTTGCCCGGTAATATTCGTCTTTAATTCTATTCCTTTATGGATATATTTAGTTAAAATAAACCTGTTCTGCGCACCATTCCGTAATGGTAGATTATTTGTAAAGTTATGAGCATGAAGCTTTTTGCCATCGGCGACAGCATTGCGCAGGGTTTTATGTCGGGAGCGGCGGCCCGTACCGATTTAAGTTTTTCGACCCTGATTGCCCGGAAGATGGGCCTTACAGATTATAAGTACCCGGTTTGGGAGGCCGGCGGCTTACCGCTGAACATGGAAGATGTTTTCCGGGCCCTGAACAAACGGTACGGTGGTGATATCAGCGGCCTGGAGTGGCTAACTTTTTTGCCCACCATAAACAAGGTAATAGATACCAGCGAAGAATATTACGAGCGCGGACCCGGCCGGGCTAATTTACCTTATCCGGGCAAAGTAAATTATTTTCATAATGTAGCGGTTAGGGGCTTTGATGTAACCGATTCCTGGAAAGTAACGCCGGAAGTGGCCTGGAATAATATTCAGAACGCCATTCCCCAGCCGGGTAACGATCAGTTTTTAGGAGTAGCCGATGCTGCTCTTTACCGTACGGCTTTAAAAGTACTCAACCCGGCCCTCAGCCGCAACCCCAGCACGGGCACTTTCACCCAAAATTTCTCTCAACTCGACTGGCTCCAATTTCACAGCAAAAAGGAAGGCGTAGAAAATATTCTCCTCTGGTTGGGCGGTAACCACGCCCTGGGCACCATCGTGGATTTACAAATCAGACAAACTCCCGGCGACCGCAGCCCGGTTACCAAAACCCACAACGAGCGGATGGCTAACCGTTGGAATCTGTGGCACCCTGCGGATTTTGCCGTGGAGTACAAAGAAATGATGCAGCGGCTGCACACCATTATGAGCAACCAGCCAGCACAAACCGATTGGAAGGTTTTTATTGCGAATGTGCCGCTGGTAACCATTGCCCCGCTGGCCAAAGGCGTTGGCCCCACCACTCATATTCCGGGCAAAGGCACCTACTATAAATATTACACGTACGTTCCCTTCGACGAAAACTTTGCCGTTAAAACCGGCCGCCACCTAAACCTGCAACAGGTCCTGCATATCGACGACTGCATCCGGGAGTACAATATTATCATCAACCGGCTGGTAACCCAGTTTAATACCTTAGCGGGCAGTAAACCGCGTTATTTTGTGGTAGATATAAGCAGTGCGCTGGAGAACATGGCCTGGAAAAGAAACGACGCCCAGCCCACGTACCAGTTCCCGGATTATTTTAAATTTGTTTACCCGAAAGTAGACACCAAATATTACCACGTCGATAAAGAAGGAACCTTAAAACAGGGCGGCATTTTTAGCCTGGATGGGGTGCACCCCACGGCCATTGGGCAAGGCCTGGTGGCCACCGAATTTATAAAAGTGATGCAGGCAGCCGGCGTAAAACAGGTTGCGCCTTTCACCGACCAGGAGTGGGCCCAGATATTCAAAAGCGACACCTTATATTCCCGGCCTATTACGCTCATGGGCGAGATTTATGAACATACCGAGCTGGCACAGTTCCTGGTGCAGGCCGTCCGGTTTCTTAATCGTTAGGGCGGGCCAATTATTTTTTACCGCAATATTTTCTGGCGAGGCGTAACTGGTTCTTGCGGTAAAATGTATTGTTTTAGTTTATCGTTACGGCAAATTGGGTTTTTATAAAAAAGGCAGAAAGAAGGTATAGAGGAGCAAACCGCAAGAGGTGAAGATGTAAGCCATAATTAAAGCGCCGCCTACCCGCCGTTCGTCTGAACTTTCACTTTTAAAATCCAGCAGGGTTTGTTCTATCTGTGGTTGCCGGAATTTATACCAGCCGTATACCCCGGCCGGAATGGCTATGCCCAAAAACAACGTAATCAATTGGTTAAGGTGCTCATCCTGCCACAACCGGCTGGTTAAATTGTTATGTAACAGTTGCATCAACAGAAAATACCCCGATAGCCCGTTCAGCATAAGCAAAATTACCAGGGTAAAATAAGCGGCACCAGCCGCGTTGCCGGCGGCCTTTCCCGGATGCTTTTGCGCTTCCCGAATGCGATAGTAGAAATAATAAAAAAAGTTTAACATCGGTGATTCGTATTGTTGCCGGGCTGCCTGTAGCAGCTGCTACTTTTGTAGTAACGGTTAAACCTATTGGTCGGGTTTAAGCAAAGTTATTTAGAATGGCTGCTTTTGGTGGGGTAAATGGGCAGGAGACATAATCCCTTTTAGCCACCCTGGTTTATAAATGAAAAAGCCCGGTGAACCGGGCCTTCTACTTTCTTCATAGTGTATTTTGACTAGGGCAGGTATTATAGGCAGTGATGGTTAAGGCCGTTTATTTTAATTAAGAATATATTCTTCCGGTTGTACTACTAAAAGGAATATTTGGTTTTAAAAATTAATGCCTAACCGTATTTATCTAACTGACTTCCTTACAAAGATGCAGCTACCGCTCGCCAAAACCAATTTTAATTAGCTAAATAACCAAATTTAACCGCTGAACAAGCTAAAACCAGCTTTGAATGGCTTTCTATTTCTTACCCGTAGCTTTTAATTTCTGCTGGAATATCTGCTTTGGGCGGGAGCAGGTGTTTAGGTTGTAAGTCGGTGCGCGGCCAGGCAGTTTCTTTTTTTTGGAACGGGCAAAACAAACTTCAAAAATATCAGGGCACCTGTAAATCCACTATTGCCTGGTATACCTGCACCCGGAATTTATCGTTGAGGTCGCCGTGGCTGTTAGGTGATTTCTGGGTGTATAATAAAGCAACGATGCCGTTTTTGGGATCGACCCAGTAAGTAGTGCCAAAATAACCGCCCCAGTCAAAGCTTCCTTCCTGTATGCCCAATTTAGCGGCTCCTTTCGCTGTGGTAATACCAAAGCCTAAGCCAAATTTATTCTCGCCCTGGTTTAAATCGCCAATCTGGTTCTTCGTAATGAGTTGTACGGTAGTAGGGCTGAGCAGCCGTTTGCCGTTGTATTCGCCGCCGTTCAGCAGCATCTGCAGAAAAACGGCGTAGTCGTATGCGGTAGATGATAAGCCGGCGCCACCGGAAAAATAAGAACCTTTGGTTTTCGGATAATCCGGGTTCTGGCCATTTCGGGCTGGTGTTTTCACCGTGTTTTTAGCCGCGTTTTCGGTGTATAAAGTTGCCAGCCGGTTCTGCTTCTCGGCAGGCAGGTAAAAATACGTGTCTTTCATACCAAGGGGGGTAAAAATGCGCTGCCGAAAATATATATCCAGGGGCTGGCCCGACAATATTTCAATCAGGTAACCCAATATGTCGGTGCTCAGGCCGTACGTAAACCGTTCGCCGGGCTGGTGCATCAGCGGCAAAGTGCCCAGGGTATTCATGGCATCGGCTAGTTTAGCGTTGGGGGTGCCAATACCACTGGGTATGCGGGCTTTGGCGTAAATAGCAGTTGCCTCTTTCGTGCCAATACCGGGATAACTGATACCAGAGGTGTGGGTAAGCAACTGCCGGATGGTAATTTCGCGGCGGGCGGGTACGGTGGTATACGTTGTGTCTTTTTCGTTGAACTTATCCAGCACCTTCGGGCTGCGAAAAGCTGGAATATATTTAGAGATGGGGTCGTCCAATAAAAACCGGCCTTCTTCGTACAGCATCATCAGGCCAATACTAGTAATGGCTTTGGTCTGGGAGGCAATGCGCATAATAGCGTCGCGCTTCAGGGGCGTTTTGGTGTCGGTGTCGTCGAGGCCTACTGCTTTGTGATAAATGATTTTACCGTTGCGCGCTATCAGCGCAATGGCTCCGGGTACATAATTTTTATTTGCATATTCCTGCAAAACCTGATCCAGGTGCTGCAACCGCTGGCTGCTCATACCCACGGCTTCGGGCTTGGCTTCCTGCAATACCGGGCTTTTGGTTTTCTGAGCGAATGTAAAAAGAAAACAGCAGGAAAAGAGAATAGTAAACAGGGTGTGGCGCATTGTCGGGCGTTCTGATTTTGGGTGGCTAAAGATATTCATTCAATCCTAAAAACACGTTCTTCAACCTTCCTTTTTCGGCATACAACTAAAATAATTTGCCTCCCCCCGGCGCAACCGGCAATTTTACCAATACGGAATCCGAAATAAATAATCGGTCCGCAAAAATTTAGCTGAATAAATCTATCGCTTGCGCTTTCCAACTCCCTAAAACGCTATGAAAAAAACACTTTCACATTCTTATTTTACCACCTGGCCCAAGGTTTTGCTGCTGGGCCTGGCCTTGCTCTTGGGCGCCTGTACCGAAGAGCAGGTGATACTGCCCCGTACTGAAAATCCACCGCCGGCAACCCCAACCGACCCGGGTAACGGACAGCCGGATCCGGAAAGTCCGGGTAACCCCAACACACCCGATAACCCAAATAATCCAGGTGACGGATAGCCAAATCCAGCGCCGGCCGGCCGTTTTGTACAACTTAAATGGACCGAATCAGATTTTTTGCGGGTAGACTACGATGAAACCGGATTGATAACCCGCTATGTGAGTCAATACAAC
>JAQBNV010000247.1 GCA_028288395.1 Adhaeribacter sp.
CCAAATTGTTTTTCGCCAATGTGGATAACACCATTCAAAAAAGTGCCATTGGTAAGCACCACCGCCTTAGATTTTATTTCCAGGCCCATTCCGGTTCTTACGCCTACTACTTTTCCACGTGAAACTAACAAGTTATCCACCATATCCTGCCAGAAATCGAGATTCTCGGTTTGCTCCAGGGTCAGGCGCCATTCTTCAGCAAAACGCATCCGGTCGCTTTGCGCCCGGGGACTCCACATGGCTGGCCCTTTGGATAGGTTTAGCATCCGGAACTGAATCATGGTTTTATCGGTTACAATGCCGCTCATGCCGCCCAGGGCATCAATCTCCCGCACAATCTGGCCTTTAGCTACTCCACCCATGGCCGGGTTGCACGACATCTGGGCAATGGTGTTCATGTTCATGGTAATTAATAATACCTTAGAACCCATTTTGGCCGCAGCAGCGGCAGCTTCGCAACCGGCATGTCCGGCACCAACTACTATAATATCGTATTCTGGAAACATCTATATTTATCTAGGCTACTCCTGAAACACTGCCGGGTTAAATTTTAATTCCGGCGGCAGTTAAAATTTTCGCAAAGATAAGCAATTATCTTCGGCTGTACGCATAAGCTGCTTTAATTCAGAGTCCTTATCGTCGTAGCCCAACAGGTGCAGAATTCCGTGTGCCATAACCCGGTGCAACTCATCTAAGAAAGGAATATTCAGGTTGGCAGCGTTCTCTTTTACCCGGTCGATACTAATAAAAATATCACTTTCAATAATTCCCGGTTCATCGGCATTATTAAAAGTGATAATATCAGTGTAAGTATCATGATCCAGGTACTCCAGGTTTATCTGGTACAGGTACTCGTCGGAACAAAAAATATACATTAAATTCTCAAGGCGGAAATGGTGATTGTTAACAATAGACGCTAACCAAACAGCTACCAATTCCTGATTCAGAAGGGTAAAATCTACGTCTTCCGAAACGAACTCGATTAAATTATCAGGCATTATTGCTTATAAAGAAAGTTAATTCCACTTTCCGGCCATCGTTCGAGAATTCTACTTCGTCGCTGAGGTTTCGCATCAGAAATATTCCCCGTCCGCCCGGATTTTCAATATTTTCCGGGGCAGTAGGATCTGATAAAGCATTAAAATCAAAGCCTTTGCCTTCGTCTTCTACTTCAAAGCGTAAGCGGTCGTCTTCTACAAACAAAGAGAGCAGAACGTTTTTATCTTTATCAAATTTGTTTCCATGACGAATAGCATTATTGACCGATTCCGTAACTGCCACCATAATATTGCCATAGATATCATCCTCAATATTAAATTTTTCTTTCGAGTTGTCGATAAAGCTTTCCACAACCCGGATATTCTCAATCATTGAAGGAATCTGAATTTTTAATTGATTCATAGTTTTTATAAAGTTTCGCTTATCGTCATTGGTCCTACTTACCCATCTTCTGGAAATATTCGTTTACCTCCTGTTTGTAGTAAGGCGACAAAGCTGGCGAAACGGTTTTAAGTAGTTCCGTTTGCTTTTGTTTTGTCTTTAAATATTTCTCGAACGACGGGGGCATGGTACGTGTTTTTTCGGATGCCGTATGCGCCTCCCGTTTATCGTCTAAGTCCCGTTCCCGCGCTGATTTCTCGGCTTCGAGTAAACGGGTAAGTATTTCACGCTGCCGCATGATAGTTTGCTCCGTAAGTCGTTTATTAACGAGATCGGTTTCGCTTTGTTCCATCATTTTGCGCAAATTATCCATATTGCCGCCCTCACCTGGTTTGTCACCGTCCGGTTTGCCGCCTTGCTGTTGTTTTTCTAATTCTTTCAAGGCATTGCGCAGCATCTGCTGTTCGGCCGCCAATTTAGCTAATTCTTCTGATAGTGCCTTGCCCGATTTGCCTCCTTTTTGCAATTCCTGAATTTTTTGGTTCAGTGCGTCCTGCATATCGCCCATGTTGCCCGGCTGGGGCTTGCCTTTTTGTTTTCCTTTACCTTTGCCGGGTTGTGCCATTGCCATGGCCATCTGTTGTTGCATTTGCTTCAAGGCATCGTTCAGCATCAGGGCCAGATTATTAATAGACGTCATGGTGAGCTGCTGGTAGCCCGTAGTTTTGCCCACATTCCGTTCTTTTATCTGGGCCAGGCTTTGGGATATATTATCGTTCATGGCGCCCACTTCGCGCGTTACAAAGCTCTGAATCTGAAATACCTTTTTGGCCAGCGACAACAAGCTGTCTTCAATTATTTTGGCATCATCTTTTAATTTCAACTGCTGCTGTCCCAAGGTAATATAGCGCGGATCACTCTGGCTCACGCCCCGGAACGATTTCATCAGCTCTTCCTGGTCGAATGACAAGGTAATTAGGTTTTCCAGGATATCGCGCAGGTGATCCAGGTTCTGCTGGGCTTCCTCCATTTCGGCGCTGCTCATTTTCTGCTGCATCTGCTGGGCCATCTGCTGCATTTTCTGGGCCGCATTTTTCTGCGATTGGCTCGCTTTTTTATTTTGTTCTTTTTGTAACTGCTCCTGGCTATCTTTTAATTCCTGGTCAATCTGCTCTTCCTGGGGTTTGGTTTCTTCCATCTGGTGCTGCTGCTCCATTTGTTTATCCAGCGCCTTCAGTTCTTCCATCTCTTTTTTAATATTTTCAAACTGCTCTTTAATAGCTTGCTGTTCTTTTTCTAATGCCTGCTGCTTCTCTTCTTTCGATTGCTTCTGGTCCTGCTTCGATTCTTTTGCCTGTTCTTGCTGGCCTTCTTTCTGTTGCTCCTCTTTCGATTGTTTTTCTTCTTTCGATTGATTCTTCTTTTCTTCTTTTTTATCGGCCTTATCCGCTTTTTTATCTTCCGTTTTTTCGGCTAATGCTTCTTCCTGTTTGGCCAATTCCTCCAGCTGCTTCGTTGTGTTTTCAAGCTTGGTTTCGAATTGCAGTTGTTTAAAAAGCTCTAAGGTGCGCTCCAGCTCTTTTTCCAGGTTGTTTTCCTTGTTATTCATCTTCTCGAGCAAGCGTTGTAATTCCCGCTCGTTTGGTTGCTGTTGCTGCAATAATTTTTCGAGCTCCTGGTAAAGCTTCTTCGTTTCCTCGTCCATTAAATCATTCATGAGCTGCTGCAACTGTTTGGCTTTTTCCAGCAGCTGCGGACTTTTCTGGTCAAAGCGGTCCTGCTGTTTATTTAGTTGCTCGTTCAGCTGTTTCATAGCCGCTATGTCCTGCTCCAATTGTTTTTTCTTGTCCAGCAGGTTTTCCAGTTGCTTCTTATCCTGCCAGGTTAAGTCCTTTTTGGTTTTCAGCTTTTCATCAGCTTTCTGCAGTTCCTGCCGCATTTGCTGCGATTTTTCGACCGATTTGCTTAACTGGCTTTCAATGGACTTGGCGTTCGATGCGGCTTCCTTTTGCAAGTCGGCGCGGGTAGGTACTTTAAAATCGAACAAGCGGGTGCGGGAGCTTTTAGCGCCGTGTACGCCGTCGTTATCCCAAACCTGTACAAAATATTCTAACCGGTCGCCGGGCTGCAGGCTCAGGTTATTCAGGCTCCACTGGTGATAATACGTCTGGCTGAGTTGGTTTCGGTCGAAATTAAGCGGAATGGCCCGGTAGGCCGTACTCTTTTTAGTGTTATCGTTTGTAACCCGGTAATGTAAATTAAGCCGGGTGAGGCCGTAATCATCCGATACGCTGCCGCCCAGTACCAGGTAGGCATAAGTAGCGGTATCGCGGAAGTTCTCTACCGAAATATCAGGGTGCCGATCCGGAATACTGCTAATCAGGAAATTCATTTCTTCTTTGTTCTGGCTGTATTTATTCCGGAGGTTGATGGCATATTCCTGGGTAGCGGTGATGCGTTTGCTTACGCTAAATAAATCGGCTTTCTGTTCGGCCGCTAACGTTTGTTTAGGCTGATCAAATTCCAGGGCCAGTTGTTCGGTAGCGGTGGCTTTAAAATTCCAGCGGAGGGTGCTGCCTTCCGGTACTGTTACGTTACCGGTATTATGGATAGTTTCCGCTTCTTTGCGCAGATACGCCGGGTAAGTTACATCGATAGAAAAATTTGTCAGATTGGGTCGGGCCAGCACGCTAAGCCGGTACTCATCAGAAAAGAAACCACCGCCCGCTAGTTGGAATTCAATGGGCCGCTGCAGCTTGGTAAACGTAAAGCTATAAGTACCGTCTTTCTGGCGGGTTAACTTCTGCTCCCGCCCGTTATACATAATAGCTACATCGCTGGGAATAGTTTTGCCGGCGAGTTTCACCTGCAATGTATAATCTTCTTCCTGAAAAGCTTGCAGGGTTTTATTCTGGATTTCGAACGTAAACGGGGCCACCGGCGCATAATACCGCTGGTAATGAATAATCCGATCGGTACCTTGTAAAAACAGACTGGGGTAAATAAGCGCAATACCCAGCATAATAGCCATAGGCACCAACACATACTTCAGCAACGGCTTGTTTTCAGTAAGGCGAATGCTTTCAGCAAAATGATAAGCCGAAAACTGCTGTGATTTCTGGTTAATGCTGGCGGCAATTAAATCGTTGTGGCTGCTAACGGCCTGTAACTGAATGGTATTCAGTAGTCGGTCTTTGATATCGGGGTAATATTGGCCTACCTGGTGGGCTGCCTGCTCGTCGGTTAATAATCTTCTGAGGTTAATAAAGGCCGCCAGCGGGGTAAATATCCACCGCAAAAAAGCGTAGAGACACAGACCCAGAAAAGAGAAGAGCAAAAAAGCCCGCACGTAATACGGAAAGTAAAAAAAGTACTCGAGCAGGTTATAGAGCAGGAAGAACGTCAGGATTAAGCCTCCCGAAAATATGATGCCCTTAATTAATAAGTTAAGATAAAATTTTTTCTTAAACTCCTGCAGTTGGTGCAGCACCACCTGCATGGCGGAATGTTGAGGTGCCATAATTATATATTTAAGGGAGGCAAATATTTATTAAGGTAATCCTGGGAAATAGCTATTGTTTACCTAAGATAAAGAATTATATCAAAGATTTAAATATTATAGTATAAAACGGTAGTATGCAGGTAAATGATATATAAATTTTCTAACTAATTTCCAGTAGAACCGGGCAATGATCCGAGTGTTTGGCTTCAGGTAAAATGGCTGCCCGCTTTAACTTATGTTGCAGGTTATCGGTTACTACGGCATAATCGATACGCCAGCCCAGGTTTTTGCCGCGGGCGCCGGCGCGGTAACTCCACCAGGTATAGTGATGAGGTTCGGTGTTAAGGTGCCGGAACGAGTCGATGTAGCCGTGCGACAGGAAGTGAGTAAACCAGCTGCGCTCTTCGGGCAGGAAGCCAGAACTGTTGGCGTTAGACTTGGGGTTATGAATATCAATGGTCTGGTGGCAAATATTATAATCGCCGCAGATAACCAGACCCGGTACCTGCCGGCGTACTTCCTCTACGTATTGCAGGAAAAAGTCGAGCCAGCGCATTTTAAAAGCCTGCCGTAAATCGCCGCTGGAGCCCGAGGGCATGTACACGTTTAAGACTGAATATTCCGGAAAATCTACCCGCAGCACGCGGCCTTCGCAATCGTACAAGTCGTTGCCGCAACCCACACTGGCTGCCAACGGTTTTTGTTTTGAAAAGACGGCTACCCCACTGTACCCTTTTTTAACGGCCGGATGAATATAAGTATGGTAACCCAATGCTTCGAAAGCGGCTTTGTCCAGTTTATCTTCGCAGCATTTAATTTCCTGTAAACACAATACATCGGGATTAGCAGCTTGTACCCATTCTAAAAAGCCTTTGCTGATAGCTGACCGGATGCCATTAACATTGTAACTTATAATCTTCATGTGATTAATCTTCGCTTTCGAAATATTCTAAAATATGCCATTTCAGCATTCTTTCCTGTTCTTTCAGGTTGGCGCTGGGTATGGGTTTTAACACGTTATAATGGGGCCAACCTTCTTCGTCTAAGCCCGCAAACTCATAATAACCCGAGAGGCTAAACAATTTACAAGTGGCAATGTGCATAAGGTCCTGCTTTTGCTCTTTTGTAAACTCGCTGATACCCTTGCCCAATTCCTGCACGCCAATTAAAAACAAAATGCCGTTTAAATGGAGTTCTTTCCCAAATTTAGCCCGAAGACTACGTAACAACTCCAGCCAACGGGCTTCAAAATCTCCAGCTTTTTCAAATTCCATAAGTAAGCGGTTAAGCGGTTTTTAATTCTTCCCAATATTCTACAGCCCTTCTGAAATGGGGTATCACAATGGAGCCACCAATTAAATTGGCAATGGCAAATACTTCGTAAATTTCTTCGTCGGTAAGGCCGCACTCCATGCACTTGCCCAGGTGGTATTTAATGCAATCGTCGCAGCGCAAAACCATGGAGCAGGCCAGGCCCAGCATTTCTTTGGTTTTTACATCCAGGGCACCTTCCTGGTAAGCATTGGTATCGAGGTTAAAAAATCGTTTTATTACTTTATTATCCGCGGCCATTATTTTTTCGTTCATCCGGCTGCGATAATCGTTAAACTCCTGTACTTGGTTCATATAAATATATTTTAAAAATATAAGCTTAAAATAAATATAAAGTTACTCATAAGTTGCCTAAACCACCTATGCCGGCCAGGTTAAAAAATATCTTTTCCGATTTTCTGACTTTGCTGTTTCCGGTATTTTGCCAGGCCTGCGAACGAACGCTGGCCGCCGGCGAAGACCTGGTGTGCACGCATTGCCGCCTTAAACTACCCTATACCAATGTGCACCTGCCGCCGCCGGAGTTAAATCCGCTTTCAATTAAATTTTATGGGAAATTGCCCATTAAACATGTACTAGCCTATTTATACTTTAACCGGGCAGGGCGTACGCAACGATTGTTGCACGCTTTAAAATACCGTGGGGTACAGGAAGTAGGCGAATTATTAGGCACCTGGTACGGTCATGCATTGGGCGAAGCCGGTTATACCGATGCTTTTGATATAGTAGTACCGGTGCCCCTGCATCCCCGGAAAAGAAGGCAACGCGGGTATAACCAATCCGATAGTTTTGCCAAAGGCCTGGCTGACGCGCTGGGCCGGCCGTGGAGTAATCAGGTGTTAAAACGGACCCAGTATACGGCTTCCCAAACCCATAAAAACCGTACAGAAAGGTGGGAAAATGTAGCGCAGGTGTTTCAGGTGATGAACCCCCATATTATTCAGGGTAAGAAGGTGCTGCTGGTTGACGATGTAATTACTACGGGCGCTACTTTGGAGGCTTGTGCTTTAACTTTATTAAATGCCGGTTGTGCCGAAGTGAGTGTGGGCGCCATTGCAGCGGCGTAATATTATCAGGTTTAAAATTCATAATGTTCCGGATTTTCATAATAAAAGCAGTTCCGGTAATATTTTCATTCCTGGTTTTCTAATCAGAAAGAGAAAACGACCATATACTTATAAAAACAAAAAAGCCTGAACCGGGGTGGCTCAGGCTTTTCTTATAAATTTTTAAATATTACCGGTTTGAGCCGGTATTGATCATGGCGCAACGGAAACCAATGGTAGCAGTAGCAGAGTCTTGTTTCATGAAACGACGGGTACCGGGTGATAACCAGTAGGCCACATCTTTCCAGGAACCACCTTTAAATACGCG
This sequence comes from Adhaeribacter sp., assembly GCA_028288395.1. GTDB lineage: Bacteria > Bacteroidota > Bacteroidia > Cytophagales > Hymenobacteraceae > Adhaeribacter. The sequence goes on from JAQBNV010000247.1 coordinate 7,589, forward strand.
TACTTCGTCGGTAATTAAAGATTGGAAACCACCTTCGGCACCGGAAGCATAATCCTTAGCGGGGTCGCTGATACCACCTGCTCTCCGAACAGGGTTCAGATCTTCCACATCCTGGAAAGAAAGCGGACGGTAAACATCCTGCACCCACTCGTTTACGTTACCGGCCATGTTATACAAACCGAAGTCGTTAGGCGGGTAAGAATAAACATATTCGGTTATCATTGCCCCATCGTTCAGGCTACCGGCTATACCGGCATAGTCACCGCGGCCACGTTTAAAGTTAGCCAAAAACTGACCTTGCTTTTTACCGTACGGATTCCGTAACTGGTGGCCATCCCAAGGATAAATGCGGCGGTTTGCCTGGTTTTCATCTTCATCTAACTGGGTACCAATCATCGCTTGCGCGGCATATTCCCACTCCGCTTCGGTTGGGAGGCGGTAATTAGGTAAATGTAAGCCCGATTCAATAGATAAGTTGCTGCCTCCTTCGGCGGGCGCTTCGGCACCAGCCGCTTGTTTTCTCTTGCCGAAAATACCGAATTTACGACGGCCACCGCTGTTGCCACCAGAAGCTAGCTTTTCGTTAACTTTAGCCGAACGCCACATGCAGTAATCGTTGGCTTGTTCCCAACTTACCCCCACTACCGGATAAAAACGGAAGCCCGGGTAACGCAGGTAATATTGTTTGTAAGGGTCATTAAAAGAAAGCTCTCTCTCCCAAACCGTTGTATCTGGTAAAGCCGACCGGTAAAATTCTTCGGCCGAATCTCTTTTCACGAACATTAAATATTCGAGGTAGTGAATGTTGGCTACCTCGGTTTCGTCCATAAAGAAAGAAGCAATGGTAACGGTACGCTCTATGTTATCGCGGGTCATGGCTACGTCTTCCTCACTGGAGCCTAACGTTGTACGACCACCCTCAATAAATATAAGCCCTGGTCCCTCTGGCATGTCAGCATAATCAGCCACCTGAAAACCTTCTTCTTCGTTGTATTCGATACCGGTTTTGGTACTCGCTCTGCCAGGGTCAGTACTGGTTGGGTTGCCACGTTTGTTACAGGATGCCATCAGCATAACGCCTGCAGCGGCATAGGTTACGTACTTTAAAAAATTCATAAATATTTATTCATTACCTGTTTGGACAAATTTAATAATAATCTCTATATAAGTTGCAATAATATTAAAATTTAGATACTTGGCAAAGCTATTCGTTTATAATTTTTTCCGGAAACCCGCTTTTTAAATATTTTGTTATAATCTATCTTTTCAAAAGATAATGATATTTCGTGCGCTCCTCCGTTGTGGGTCCCGAATGGCGAAAGGGGAATGTCATAACTATAACCAATTCGCCACGAATCTACCACAATACCAGCCAGTAAACTTACGGACTGATCATACGCATAATTGCTCAAAAAGGGTAAGCCTCTGTATAAAAGACCAAACGTAAAAGGCGTATAAGTAGTATATAAAGCAATATCACTTTTTTTAAAAGGCCCTTGCTGCGTATACGTCAAACTGGGTGTAATGCTCCACTCGTAAGGCTTGTTCAGATAGTAGTACGTTTTCAAAGCAAATTTATAGCCGCCGTTGAAAATTATTTTACCTGGTAAATAAGCCGAAGCATCGTTAAAACCGATAACCGGACGGTTGAGGTGGTGGCCGGCCAGACTAACCCAGAAATTATTATCGTATACCACCGCCCCCGTGCTTACGCTGGCATACCGCACCGGATCGTAAAAATTCAGTTCCTGCGAATTAAGATTAGTGGTGCCATCGTCGTTTAGCTGGTCGCCGAAGGTGAGGCGGCTGTAATCGAGGCGCTGCGAGCCGTAACTTAATTGCATACCGAGGCTAAAAGCCAGTTTTTCGCTCAGAATAGATTGATAAGCATATTGCCCGCCCACCTGGAACTTGGCAAGCCCCCCTTCACCGGCTTTGTCGTTTGAAACCACCAGCCCCACCGAGGAATGCTGATTGCGAAGGCGGTAATAACCGGAGAATTGATTTGTAACAAAAGCACCCGGCAACTTGGGCCATTGGTTGCGGTAGCTAACCGTGCCGTTATAATCGGCGTGCAGCCCGGCATAGGCCGGGTTCAGGTGCACACGATTGGCGTACTGTTGGGTAAAATGCAGGTCCTGGGCAATGCCGGTAAATGGCAGCCAACTGAACAGGCATAATATTTGAATAAAGGTTAACCGCATATAATTACCCCAAAATTAACGCTTAACGGGTAAAGCCAAAATAATTTCGGGTTGCTTTACCAAACGACGGAATGCCCTTTTCGGTATAAACCGGAATATTAAATTTCGGGCGAGCGCGGTTACAGACAATATTTTTCACCTAAATTCGCTATTCAAATATAGTATTTAATTAATAGTGCCATGAAAAAGATAATAATCGGTATCGCTGTATTTTTAGTGGTACTTATTGCCGCGGCTGCCCTGACGCCCTTTCTGTTCCGGGATAAAGTAAAGCAGGTGCTGGATAAACAAATAGAAAAAAACGTAGCCGCCCGGGTAATTTATAAGGCCGATGATGTAAGCCTGAGCCTGTTTCGCAGCTTCCCTAATTTATCTTTAACGGTTAATAATTTAACGGTAATCGGTCAGGATTCATTTCAGCGCGACACACTGGCAACTTTGCCGGCTTTTAGCATGGGCCTGGATCTGATGAGTGTGATTTCGGGTGACGAACTGAAGGTTAAATCAATTAACCTGCAGGATCCGCGCATTAAACTGGTGGTTTTAAAAAGCGGGAAAGCCAACTGGGATATATTTAAAACCGATACCACCCAAACGGCCACCGATACCACCACCAGCGAATTTAACATGGCTATCAAAGGCTGGCAAATAGAAAACGGCACTTTTGTGTACGAAGATTTAAGTATACCCATGGGCCTGGTGGCGCACCACGTAAATCATACCGGCAGCGGCGATTTTGAAAAAAATATATTCGACCTCGCCTCCCGCACCACCGCCGATGGCTTTACCATGACCTACGCAGGCGTTAATTATTTAGAAAATACGCTGCTGGACGCCGATGTAACCCTGGCCATGGATTTAAACAAATCGCTGTTTACTTTTAAAGAAAATAAAATCCGCATCAACGAGTTCCCTTTTGGTTTTGATGGTTCTATCCTGATGCCGGCCGAAGATATTGATTTGGACCTGACGTTTAAAGCGGCCGAAACAGGTTTTAAAAATATTCTCTCGATTGTGCCGGGGATGTTTACCGAAAAGTTTAAAGACGTGCAAACCGATGGCAAGATGGCCTTTAACGGGTACCTCAAAGGGCGCTTCAATGACGTTTCGATGCCAGGGTTTGGTATTGACCTGAAAGTTACGGATGGCCGTTTTAAATATCCCGATCTGCCGCAGGCCGCTACGAATATTAACGTAGATATGAAAGTAGACAACCCAGACGGCATTGTAAACAACACTAGGATATTAATAAACAAACTGCACCTGGATTTAGGCAAAAACCCGGTAGATGCGCGGGTAGCCATCGATGGCCTGGAGCCCATGCGGGTAGACGGTAATATCAAAGCCAATATTAATTTAGCGGAGATTACGAAAGTTTTCCCGGTGGAAGGCATGACCCTGCGGGGCTTGTTAAACGTAGACGGAACGGCTAAAGGTACTTACAGCAAAACCCAGATGCCCGTCGTAAGCGCCCGCCTGAACCTGGCCAACGGCTTT
>JAQBNV010000254.1 GCA_028288395.1 Adhaeribacter sp.
TGCAACAGGTTAATGACCGGAGCAGGTTCGATGTAGCTCGTGGTTGATTTGACCCGCAGAATATTATCGCAGTCTTCCAGGTCAAAGTTGGCCTTGTAATCCATAAAATTTTTGTGAATCTGGTCAATCAGCAGGTTGGCCTGTCGGGCATCCTGCACGTTTGTTTTAAATACTTCTACCATTTTCTTATCAGCTTCTGGTTTAATAAATTTGTTTTTCGCCCACGGGCTATTTAATCGCAAAGCGCAATGTTGTTGTGCTTTCTGTCGCAGCCTTTTTTTGCAATTGGTGATAAAAAGTATAGGAGCCTAATACCAATAATACCGGCACCAATATGGGTAGCCAATCTGCTGCCGGATCGCCAAATGCTATGTGCGAGTAAAGCGCGCCCAGCAAGTCAAACGTTAATCCGGCATAGGCCCACTCCTTTATTTTAGGAAACCCCGGAATAAGTATGGCTACCACCCCGGCTAGTTTGGCTACTCCCAGGAAAGGAATTAAATATTCGGGATAACCCAAACGGGTCACGTGTGCTACGGCTTCCGGAGCCGAAATTGCGTCGAAAATAGCGCCGGCACCAATTAAGGCAGCCACTAACGCCGTAAAAGTCCAGTAAATAATTTTTATTTTTTTCATGGGGAGAGGGGTTTAAACGGTTGAATGTGGAACCGGGCATCATAACCCGAAATGGTGGGTTTAAAAATAAGGCAGACCAGTGCTGTCAAGATTTATTTTTAGAAGATGCTGGACGAGATTTATAATCTCGTCCGAAAGCGCCTCGAATTTGTAATCCGTACTGTTCTAATTTTTATTTGGGCAGCACTGGCAACACTAGTAACCACGAGAAAATCCAGAAGCTGGTGCGTGGTCTGGAACGGGTGCCAACTGCGGTAATTGGCCTTGGTTAGATGCTAGCTGGGGTTAACGGCAGTAGGGTCCATAAACATTACTTCCCACAGGTGCCCGTCTAAATCCTGGAAACTCCGGCCGTACATAAAACCCTGGTCCTGGTCGAAATTAGAGGCCGTACCGCCCGCGGCAAAAGCTTTATTTACCAGCGCATCCACTTGTTCCCGGCTATCTGCTGATAAGCACAAAATTACTTCGGTGCTTTTAGTCGCATCCGAAATTTCTTTTTTTGTAAATGTTTTAAAGAATTCCTCTACCAGCAGCATCACGTAAATATCTTCGCTTACAATCATGCAGGTTGCCTTTTCATTGGTAAACTGGGCATTAAAGCTAAAGCCGAGTTGGGTAAAAAACTGGATAGATTTATTTAAATCTTTAACCGGTAGGTTTACAAAAATTTTAGTTGACATCTTTTTAATTTTTTATAGTTGAAAGGTTAATCAAATTAAATATTTAATATCGTTCTGGCAGGAGCAAGGTATGGTATCATAAACAGGTATGCCCCTCGGCCACAACTTGTTAATCTTTGTTACCCCGGCCCCGCTATTGCGCAGCCAATGGCCTGTTTTCCAGAACCTTTTTCAGGGTGCTAAGGCTGGTTTCCAAATCTTTGCCCAGTAAATTATCTATAAATAAATGCATTAAATTAAAAGGGTAAGGGTTTCCACCGGTCATCCCCCATTTTACTTTCGTTTGGTGCTCGGATACGGCTTCGGTTGTAAAAGGCGTTTGAGCAACGCCAGCAAAAGGTTTGATGAAACGAATCTCCAGATTTAGTTTTTCGCCCTCGATTATGCTTTTAATTTCCTGCTCGCCTTTACCGGCTTGTTTATTACCATCCCAGGCGTACACAAATCCAACGGTCCCGTCAATACCTCTAAATTCTTTTTTCATATTTGGGTCATGCATCACCCATTTGCTGTAGTGCTCCTGGTTCCGGAGTATTTTTAAATAATTAAAAACTTCGCTGCGGGGCCGGTTAATGGTTATTTCCCGTGCCAAAGAATATTTTTTTCTAACGAACAAAGCCGCGATTAACAGAAAAGCGATAAGGCCTACAATCCCGATTATTATTTTTAAGAACATGGCAATTATTTTAAATGGTGAAGAAATATTTTCTGATAAAAAAAGCGCTATTTTCTGCAATTACTTTAATTCCCTAAAATTTTATCCACTGCGAAAAAATCCAGGATTTGCCGCGTTTTCCGGAAGTGATTTTTCATAATTAAAATTTTTTGCTTTCATCCTTTTACAGATTTTAAGTTAATTGCTAATATTTCTGCTACCACCAATCAGCCAGGTTCTGCAGTAATCAGTTTAAATTTAATTGGTTTTACAACGGCTTGGTTATTAGGAAGTAATTATATTCAAAATTAGCGGGTAGGAACTAAAGTATGCGGGTGAATTCCGCCAAAATCAGGGGTTGATTGCGACAAAAATTCTATTTATATTGGAACTGCTCATTAAATTAGAAATTAGGCCTATGCAGCGGGTAGGTTTAGGACCGATGATACATCAATCAGGAATAATTAATTAGCAAAGCACCTGAATATTATATTACATAAATACTATGAAACACATATCAATCCTGGTTCCCAAAGGAGCTATTCTGGGCAGCATCGAAGGTCCGAGGCAGGTATTTACCGAAGTAAACAAACTACTTAAAAGCATGGATAAGCCGGCTTTATTTAAAGTGCAGTTGGTGGGGCTGGCAAAGGAGATACCGGCTGCCGGAGGAATTTATACCGTTTTTACCGATGCTGTAACAACAGAAATTCAAAAAACCGACCTGATTATTATTCCGGCGCTCGATGGCGATTTGGTACAAACCCTGGCGAGCAATCAGGATTTTGTGCCCTGGATTGTGGCGCAATATAAGGCCGGGGCCGAAGTGGGTAGCCTTTGCGTGGGCGCCTTTTTACTTGCTTCTACTGGCTTGGTTACCGGCCGCAAATGTGCTACCCATTGGATGGCCGCCAATGATTTCCGCAAAATGTTTCCGGAGGTAAACCTGGTAGAAGATAAAAATTTAACCGATGAATACGGCATTTATTCCAGCGGCGGCGCTTTCTCTTACCTGAACCTGATTTTATATCTCATCGAAAAATACGTAGGCCGCGATATTGCGGTGTTTATGTCCAAAGCCTTTCAGATCGATATTCAGCGGAATAGCCAGTCGCCGTTCATGATTTTTAAAGGGCAAAAAGACCACGAAGACGAACCGGTTAAAAAAGCCCAGGAATATATCGAGCAAAATTTTCAGGAAAAAATATCGGTGGATGAACTGGCCGGCATGTTTGCCCTGGGCCGCCGGAACCTGGAGCGCCGGTTTAAAAAAGCCACCTCCAATACCGTGGTCGAATATATTCAGCGGGTAAAGATCGAAGCCGCTAAAATGAGTCTGGAATCATCTTCTGAAAATGTGAATGAGGTTATGTACTCTGTTGGCTACTCCGATACGAAGGCCTTCCGGGCAACTTTTAAAAAAATAACCGGTTTATCGCCGCTGGAATACCGTGGTAAATACAATAAAGAAATGGTAATGGCCTAA
>JAQBNV010000256.1 GCA_028288395.1 Adhaeribacter sp.
CGGAGAATCGACGGAGGCGGCGCTTTTTACTTATGCCTACGACAACGGTTTTCGGCGGCCTGAATGGGAAGAAAAGCTCCCCCGCCACGCCGAACTGCCTTTCGATTCGCAACGCAAGCTGATGACCACCGTGCATGACGTGGCAGGCAAATATCTGATAATTACCAAGGGCGCCACCGATGTGCTATTTAATAAACTGGACCCCACCGAAAAGCCCCGAATAGGAGAGTGGCAGCAAGCCGCCGACGAAATGGCTTCGGCCGGTTTACGGGTGCTGGGCTATGGCGCCAAAATAATGGACGCGGTTCCGGAGCCCTTTAATCCGGCCGAAATAGAAAAAGATCTCCTTTTTGTTGGCTATGCCGGACTAATTGATCCCGCCCGCGAAGAAGCCAAAGGAGCGGTAGCCGAGTGCCGGAAAGCCGGCATTATTCCGGTTATGATTACCGGCGATCACCCACTTACCGCCAGCGCCATCGCCCGCAAAATCGGCATGATCCAGTCTGAAGATGACCTGGTATTAACCGGTACCGAACTGGCCGCTATGAGTCAGGAAGATTTTGAAAAGATAGTACTGCAGGTAAAAGTTTATGCCCGGGTAAGCCCTGAGCAAAAATTAAAAATAATAAAAGGCCTGCAGGATAAAAATCAGTTTGTGGCCATGACTGGCGACGGGGTAAACGACGCTCCGGCCCTGAAAAACGCCGATATTGGGGTAGCTATGGGCATCAACGGCACCGAAGTGTCGAAAGAAGCGGCGCACATGATATTGCTCGACGATAATTTTACCACCATTGTGAAAGCGGTCCGGAGTGGGAGGCAGATTTTCGACAATATTCTGCGGTTTATAAAATATGTGTTAACCGGTAATTCCGCCGAAATCTGGACTATCTTTCTGGCTCCCTTCTTTGGGTTGCCGGTACCATTGCTGCCCATTCATATATTGTGGGTAAACCTGGTAACCGATGGATTACCGGGCCTGGCACTGGCATCTGAACCCGCCGAAGCCAATATTATGAACCGTCCGCCGCGCAACCCGACGGCGAATATTTTTGCCGGGGGCCTGGCTATACATATTCTGTGGGTAGGTTTATTAATGGGCGGGCTTTGTATTGGAATGCAGGCCTGGTCGCTGAAACGGGATCCGGAAACCTGGCAAACCATGGTATTTTCGGTCTTGTGCTTTAGCCAGATGGGGCACCTGTTGGCCATCCGTTCCGATAAGCAGTCGGTTTTCCGGCAAGGTTTATTCAGCAACAAACCCCTGCTTGGGGCGTTGCTTCTGACGGTAGTGTTACAACTGCTCACCATTTACGTGCCGTTTCTGAATCCTATTTTCCGGACAAAGCCCCTTACCTTACCGGAATTAGGGTTGGTGCTGGCAGCTTCCAGTATTGTGTTCTTTGCCGTAGAAATTGAAAAGTTCTTTAAGCGCCGAAACCGCTCCCAATCCGATAATCCTGTAAAACCAGCGGTGGTATCATAATGGGCAATTTGTGCTTATCGGCTGGGCATGGTAATGTTTACCAGGCCTGTGCCTGTTTTAGGATTAACTTGTTTTAAGGCAGCTTTAGGGTTTGGTAGCACGTTGGAAAAAGACCTTAAAGATGGTTCCTTTGCCTACTTTACTTTGCACCTCTATTTTTCCGCCGGCGTTATCGATAATTTTCTTAACCATATACAAACCAATTCCGGAGCCTTCTACATGGGTGTGCAGGCGTTGAAACATGCCAAACACTTTTGCTTCCTGGGCTAGCTCTATTCCCAAACCATTATCCTCTACCGAGAGCACCAGGTATTCGGTGGTTGTATGGCAATAAACGCGCACCACCGGGGTGCGCTCCGGTGAATGGTACTTGATGGCATTGGATAATAAATTATAAATAATGCTGCGTATATTTTTTTCTGAAAAACGGATGGTAGGGCAATTAGAAATATCTACTTCCAATTGAGCGCCGTCAGCTTTAATAGCGGGAGCCAGGTCTAACTGTACTTCGGTTATAATTCTTGCCAGGTCCACCGGCGATTCTGCGGTGCTATTTTCTTTTTGCAGTTTGGTGATCTCTGTTAAATGCTCTATGGTGCGTTTGAACCGCTGCACAGAATCTGAAATCAGCTGGATAATGTATTTCAGCGAGGCCGATTGTAAATTTGCCGGCGGTAATTCTTCCATCATCGCTTCCATCAGCGATTCGATATTCAGAATCGGCGTTTTTAAATCATGGGAAGCCGTGTAAATAAAATTATCCAAATCTAAATTGATCCGGGTTAGCTGCTGGTTAGCCGTGACCAGGTCGGCCGCCAACGATTTGGCTTGGCGCTCACTTTCCTCTACTACTTTACGGGCTTCTACCTGTTCGGTAATATCCATCACCATCGTGTAAAATCCATCCACCTTTCCTTCCCGGATATCAGGTACATAACTGGCACGAATATGTTTGCTGAAATCCACCCGGTAGGGCATCCGCGCTTCAAAGTCCAGCCGCTCCCCGGCGAGCGCCCGCTCCATATATTTCCTGCTATTTTCATAAGCCTTTTCGCCGATAATAACCTTAACCCACTGGCCCAGTAAGTCTTCCGGCTTCCTATTAAACCAGGCCTCGTAGGCGTGGTTGGTAAAGCGGTATTTTTCCTCCCGATCCAGGTAGCCAACGAGTACCGGCAAGGCGTCGGTAATAAGGCGTAATTGGCGGGCGCTGGCTTCAGCCGCCTTCCGGGCTTCGACCTGTTCGGTTACTTCAAAGGCAAATACCACCACCCCGTCAATTCTTCCCTGTTCGTTGTGGAGTGCTTGCTGAATATATTTAAAATAGCGGTTTTCCAGTACCCCGTCCTCCGGACGGTAAAAAGGAATAAGCAGCTCCTGTTCGGCGTGGGGCTGGCCTGTGTTGTAAACCTGTCGAAAGGTAAGGTAAACTGCATTGTCGTAAATTTCTGGTAAAGCTTCCAAAATGGGCTTGCCTTCGAGCTTACGGCCGGGGAATAGCTCCTGGTAGGCGGGGTTAACCAGTTCATAAACCAGCTCCGGCCCGTTTAAGATGCAAATAGCTGCCGGGGCCTGCATCAACAAGCTTTCCAGTTGCAGCCGCTGGCGTTCAGCTTCCGCCTGGGCCCGCTGCACCTGGCTGGTACGTTCCGAAATGTGTTTTTCCAGTTCTTCGTTTAGTTCCTGTAATTTCCGGCGGGCCACTACATGCTCCGTTACATCTACCGCAAAGTTCAAAAGACCGTCGATGCGCCCTTGCGGGTCGCGTAAAGCCTGAAAAAATACCTTAAAGTAGTACTTGTCTAACCGCCCGGTATTCGCAATGTCTATCCAGGTTTCTATTTCGTTGCCGTAATAAGTTTCTCCGGTTTGGTATACCCGATCGAGTAAGGAAATATGTTGTTGCCCAATAAGTTCCGGCAGGGCCTGGCGGATGGGCAAACCCTGAAGGATCCGGTCGGGAAAGAACCGCTGGTAGTTTGGATTGACGAGTTTGAAGACGTGGTCGGGGCCTCGGCTGGTGGCAAAACTTGCCGGCAAGTGCATCAAAATATCGTAGAGCTGTTGCCGCTGTGATTCGACATCGGCGCGGGCATTCTGTTCCCGGGCCTGGCTTTCGCGCAAAGATGGCTCTTCCTCGCTGCAGTGGTCATTAGCCGTTACGGAAATACTTACTACCAGCAGCGCGCCGCTGCGCCGCGCAGAGAACAGAATATTATGCGTCAGCTCTGGTGTTTGTTTATTCATTTCGAAATGGCTGGGCGCTCCTGCCAGGTAAACCCCACGATAAAAAGCCAGCAAGCTGAAGGCCCGGGTAGGCTCATAATGCGATCGGATGGTTTCTCCGGGCTGTTCCGGTAAATGCAACAGGCTTTGGGCTGCCGGGTTAAGGTAAGCCAGGGCAAAATCCGCTATCTCCGGATCTTCAGGGTTATACAACGGGCGCAAGAGGCAGAGAGGGGCCAACGAAACTTGCAACAAGGAATGAAGTAGATCATTGGCCGAAGATAAATCAGAAGGAAGGGCGTCAATATAATTGGACGAAGAATCAGACATTCAACATTCGTTTAGCAAGTCATTAATCAGATATTTGCAGAATTATTAATTTAAAATAATTCTTTGTAAAGTTTAACATTTTTTATGAGAGTACGATTTGCCACTTTCTGAAAGTTGGATAAGGTTTGATCGAATCTTCTCTTTGTTGATTATGGAAGCTCCTGAAACAAATTTTTACCGGATGGTAAGGATATGTTTGTCTGTTCGCGGTAAAAGGCCCGTCTCCTTTATTTAACCGAGTAAATAATGACTGGCTATCGAAAATCAAAACTAATCGCTAAAAGATTAAAATAAATATTGCCCAAAATGGGCGGGGGAAAAGCTGGGTACAAATTAGTATTGGACTTCAGTTTTTATAACATCTAAGCCGGTTCCGGAATAAAGATCACTTTAGAGGTAATATTCTGCCTTCTTTCCCGTAATTTTATTAAACAGAATTTTTTTTATTCCCGGTCACCTAACATAATTGGTTTTAAATCTTTATTTTTGGCCGCAAAATTTCCCATAATCATGCAATCAACAGAACAGGAAACCAGTTTTTTATCCGACAGAATTTTGGCGCTGGCCGAATCCCAGACTATCGCAATGGCCAAAAAAGCCCGCGAACTGGCTGCCCAAGGACATGATGTTATTAACCTGAGCTTTGGCGAGCCTGATTTTCAGACGCCAGACTACATTAAAGAGGCGGCTAAAAAAGCCCTCGACGATGGTTTTACCTTTTACACGCCGGTACCAGGCTACCTGGATCTGCGTCAGGAAATTGTAGCCAAACTGAAACGGGACAATGACCTGGATTATAAACCGGAAAATATAGTGGTTTCTACGGGCGCCAAGCAGTCTATTGCCAATGCCGTTATGTGCCTGGTAAATCCCGGCGATGAAGTTATTATTTTCTCGCCTTACTGGGTTTCTTACGAAGAGGTAGTGAAGCTGGCCGAAGGTATTCCGGTACAGGTAAAAGGCAATATTGAGAACAATTTTGTAATTACCCCGCAGCAACTCGAAGATGCTATTACCTCCAATACCAAACTGGTCATGTATTCTTCGCCGTGTAACCCCACCGGATCAGTTTTCTCGAAAGATGAATTATTAGCTTTTGCCCGGATTCTGGAGAAACATCCGCAGGTATATATTATAGCCGACGAAATTTACGAATACATTAATTTCACCGGCGAACATGCCAGTATGGCCCAGTTTGATTTTATAAAAGACCGCGTAATAACCGTTAACGGTTTTTCTAAAGGCTACGCCATGACTGGCTGGCGGGTAGGTTATATTGCGGCCTGCAAAGAAATTGCTGATGCCTGCGATAAAATGCAAAGCCAGATTACTTCCGGTACCTGCTCTATCGCGCAAAAAGCTGCACTAGCCGCCCTGAAAGGAGGCAAAAGTGCAGCTGAGGAAATGACTGCTGCTTACCTGCGCCGCCGCGATATGGTATTGGGCCTGATGAAAGATATACCTGGCATTAAAACGTATGTGCCGCAGGGTGCATTTTATATTTTCCCGGATATCAGCGCTTATTTTGGTAAAACTACAACCGAAGGGAAAGTGATTCATAATTCGTTTGATTTGAGCATGTACCTGCTGAACGACGCCTACGTGGCAGCCGTGAGCGGAGATGCTTTTGGCGCCGACGAGTGTATGCGTTTCTCTTTTGCCGCTTCAGATGCCAAACTCGAAGAAGCCATGGGCCGCCTGAAAGTTAGCCTGGCAAAATTAAAGTAAGGGACGGCTTTGCATTCCCTGGAATCCTTGTTTTCGGCGTTCGACCAGCTCACCGTGTTAATCGTAGGCGATGTGATGGTGGATGCTTACCTGTGGGGCAAATCGACGCGGTTGTCGCCGGAAGCGCCGGTGCCGATTGTGAATGTTTTAAAAACTGAAAAAAGATTGGGTGGTGCCGCTAATGTGGCCCTGAATGTGCAGGCCCTGGGCGCCACCACCTTACTTTGCTCCGTTATCGGCGACGATAAAGAAGGCCAGGATTTTATTCGTTTACTCATCGAAAAAGATCTTTCCACCGACGGAATTCTGCAGAGCAAAGGGCGAGTGACGACGGTAAAGCAGCGTGTCTTATCGGGTGGTCAGCAATTACTTCGCATCGATTCTGAAATGGAAACCGATCTGGCTGCCGACGAACGCCTGCTCTTGTTACAGCGCTACGAAGATTTACTGGAACGGGCCGATGTAGTTATTTTTCAGGATTACGACAAAGGTGTACTGAACGAACAGAATATTGCGCACCTGATTGCGTTGGCCCGGCAAAAAGGTATACCCACCGTAGTGGATCCCAAAAAGAGGAATTTTCTGCGGTACAAGGAGTGCTCGTTGTTTAAACCCAATTTAAAAGAATTAAAGGAAGGCTTAAAAGTAGAATTTGCGGATACGAACCAGGATGCTTTTGAATTAGCGGTAGCTGACCTGCAGCATCGGCTGGAAACCCCAAATATTCTGGTTACCCTATCCGAGCGCGGTGTTTTCTGCGCCACCGAAACCCAGAAAACCTATATACGGGCGCATCTGCGGACCATTTCGGATGTTTCAGGCGCGGGCGATACTGTAATTAGTATTGCTGCCGTTTGCATGGCGCTTAACTTACCTTTGCCTTTGCTCGCCGACCTTTCTAATTTAGGGGGCGGTTTGGTTTGCGAGGAAATTGGGGTGGTGCCAATAGATAAAAATAAACTTTACCAAGAGGCCCAAGCAAGCAAAATACTAACTAATTACCCGGCTTTAACGATTTAAAGCCGGGTAATTATTAATTATTCACCAAATCCGGGTTTTCCATAAAGGCGTAACAAACCAGGTGGCAAATACCCATGTGGGCATCTTCTACGCGGCCAAAATGGTCCGAACCCACAGTGATGCTAAATTCTGCTAAATCGGCCAATTTTCCTTTTTGGCTGCCTACCAGACCAATCGTATATAACCCATTTTCCCGGGCCCAAGTCACCGCTTTAATTATATTCGGCGAGTTGCCGCTGACACTCATAGCCATTACCAAATCGCCGGGCCGGGCATAATTACGCAATTGCCCCACAAACACTTCGTCGTAAGCATAATCGTTGCCCAGCGCCGTTAACCAGCTTACGTTGTCGTTTAATGACATGCACCGGAAACGCTTGGGTAATTTATCGGATGCGCCTTTGCCTAAGTCCGTCACAAAATGCGAGGCGTTGGCCGCACTCCCCCCGTTGCCGAAAACAAATATTTGCCGGTCGGCCTGCCAGGCTTCTTTAAATACCTGAATAAGTTGAGCGACCGCTTCTGCTGGAATGGAATCTAAGGTTTTTTTCTGGGCCGCCAGGTATTCGGAAATGAAATTTTGCATACAGCACTTATTTAGGTGAATGAATATATAGGAACAATAGGTTGATTGCAATCCCGGGAAAGCAAATATAGTTGCCCGAAATTTTCCTGCCAGACTAAGGTGTTGCCAAAATAAATATTAGCAAGGTATCGGGTTACAAATCCGGGGCGCTATTGGACGAGATGACCAATCTCGTCCAGCCTTTTTAAAAATCTAAATTGGTGTAAAACTAGTGAAACAGCAGGTTATATTCCCTGGCAAATTAAGAAGGCACAGCAATAGGTTGGCTCAGGTGCTCGTGAATCAGTTCCAGGGCACCTACCGGTACGGCACTTTCGGCTAATTGTGCTATCGCCAGGGGAGTTCCGGGTAGGAAAGCTTTCATGGTATAGGTGCGCAAAGCTTCTTCCGCCGGCACCCGCAAATAATCACCTAAAAAGGAGAGTCCACCCCCCAGAATAATAATATCCGGGTGAAAAAGATGAACCACGTGCGATAAACCAAAACCCAGGGTCTCGGCGGTTTCTTTTACGATGGCCAATGCCGGTTTATCGCCTTGATCCAACGCTTCCCGCAGAAATTTAGCTTCGCCGCTACGATTCGACCCGGCAAGTTTTCGCAAAATGCTGGTTGGTTCCTGCCGCACGGCTTTCCATACTTTCCGGTCCACGGCCCAGCCCGAACAACAATCTTCCACGGTCAGGCCGGTGCGGTCGAGGAGCAAATGACCAACTTCCGCTTCGCCCGGATAGGAACCGTGATAAAGCTGTTTATCTATTACCAGGCCACCGCCTACGCCACTACCCAGCGTAATATAAAATACCGAACGATAATCCTGCCCGGCTCCCCGCCGGGCCTCGCCCAGCGCCGCGGTATTCGCATCGTTTTCTACAGCGACCGGCACGCCGGCAATATTTTGCATCCATTCTTTTATGTTAAACCCATTCCAGCCCTCAATCTGGTGCGATACGATTACCTGGCCTTTTCCCCAATCCAAAGGGCCGCCAAAGCCTATTCCGATGCCTGTGAGGTGCGTATCGCGTAATATTTGCTGCACGTTGTCGGCTACTTTTCTTCGGATCTCATCGGCGTCATCGCCCTTATCTACCCATGCTTTATATTTATGCAAAATATTCAAATCCTGGTCGGCCAGAAATAACTGAAGTTTGGTGCCGCCAATTTCGATGCCTAAAAATCTTTTTTCCATGGGTTGAGTTCTTTTCTAAGTTTTATATCAGATTGAAAAATTAGCGCAAGGGTTTGGGGAGCACGGGTAAGCTTTCGTGGCCTTCCGCATCAACAGCCTGGATTCCAAAAAAATAATTATCTTTGGAATACGGCAGGAGGGTGGTGGTACCGGTTACAAATATTTTTTTCTCCCACATCGGGGCCGAAGTTTCCCGCATCAGAATATAATATCCGGCTGGTTTTCGACCCTTTTTCGGTGCTTCCCAGCGCAGTTCGGTTTTGTTCGTCAGGTTGCTCGTAACAACTCCGGCATTTTCGGGCGGGTACGGTGCCGAAGCCAGATTGGCCAAAGTTGCCGCATTTAAAGCCGTGTTTTTGCGCAGGTATTCAAAGTCTACGTGTTCCGGAAAGTCGCCGTACTTTATACCATTTTCGGCGCGGACATTCTGGTGCTGGTATTGGTAGTTTTCGTTCATCTCGCAAACCCGCACCGCCGTAAAACCGGCTTGGCTGAAAGGCGTATGGTCGCCGCCGCGTAAAAAACGGTCCGTCCGGTAATTCAATACCACTTCCAGTTGCGGGATATAACGTTCACCGGTTTCTTTCATGTAGCGGGCCAGCTGGCGGCTGCGGCTGTCGTTTTCGCCGCCAATACTTTTGCGTAACGCGGTCATTTCTTCGGTTTCGAGGGCTGGTACGCCTTCACTGAATATGCGCACGCGGGTATTATCTTTCAGGTTGGTTTCGTCCGAAAAGGAATTGCCAATCATATCGTTGTTCAGCATAGCTACCAGGTTCCAGTTTTCCTGTTTAGCGCGCTGGGCTAAATGCCGGGCACCGTACAAACCCTGCTCTTCGCCCTGTACCGCCACAAATATGATAGTAGCCGGAAACTGCCGGCTGGCCATTATGCGGGCCAGTTCCAGAACCGCCGCCGTGCCTGAGCCGTCGTCGTTGGCACCGGGGGCATGGCCGGAAGCATCCATTACATCGGTGTTGCGGCTATCTATGTGCCCCGATATAATAAAAACCCGGTCATCGTTGGGGTCGGTACCTTTCAGGGTTGCCATTACATTCGCCATTTCCACATCGGCAGGAATGCGGCGGCCATCGGCTTTAACCACATACCGGTCCTGGGTAACCGTCATGCGCCCGCCCGAAGCAGCGGCGTATTTCTCCATTTCGGCCTGGGCCCAGTTGCGAGCGGCACCAATGCCTTTTTTTTTGTCTTTCGTTGCACTCAGGGAATGCCGGGTATGGAAGGAAACCAGCTTTCGGACAATATTTTCCAGGTTCTGAGCGGACACTTCTTCGGTTAATTTTAAAATATCCTGATCCTGCCGGATTATGCTTTGGGCACCCACCAAACCGGGAAATAAAAGAAAAAAGAGGCTTAAAAATATAACTGCGGCAGCTCGTTGCATGGAAAAATTCAAAAATAATAGCGCTGAAAGGTGAATTTTATACTGGAATGAATCTTCGTCTGAAAATCTAAATTTAGAAAGATAACCATTCAGTACTGCATTTGCCGGAAAATAAATATTCTATTTAGCACGACGTTATTTACTTTTCTTTTCAGCAATTTTTTATAGCCAGTTAAATGGGTTCCCAAGGCTCTCGGCAGGGCGATTTCGGGTCTGATTGCGCGCAACTAAAATTCCTGTCGTTACTTTCCTAAAATAAATCTAAAGATTGTCCGGAGCGAGCGTTAAATTTGCCTTATGTATAAGTCATTGCTGCGTCCGCTTCTTTTTCAAATTGATCCCGAAGCTATTCATACCTTTTCGTATTCGGCCCTGAAAACGGCTTTTAAGCTGCCCCTGGCAAAAAAACTAGGAGAGCAGGCGTTTTGTGTGCGGGATGCCCGGCTGGAGCGTAAGGTTTTTGGCCTCACTTTTCCTAATCCCGTGGGGCTGGCGGCTGGGTTTGATAAAAATGCCTTACTTGTAGATGAAGTGGCGCAGTTTGGCTTTGGCTTTATCGAGATTGGTACCGTAACGCCGCGTCCGCAGCCCGGCAATGATAAACCGCGTTTGTTCCGGTTACCCGCCGACCAGGCCCTGGTGAACCGGATGGGTTTTAATAACCAAGGCGTAGGAGTAGCGGCCGACCGGTTAAGGTACCGAAAAAATAATATCATCATCGGGGGTAATATTGGTAAAAATAAAAATACGCCCAACGAAGATGCGCTCCAGGATTACAGTTATTGTTTTGAGGCCTTGTACGACGTAGTAGATTATTTTGTGGTAAATGTAAGCTCCCCGAACACCCCCGATCTGCGGGCTTTACAGGATAAAGAACCATTACAAGCCTTGCTGGCGGCTTTGCAGCAACAGAATGCCGCCAAAGCAGCCCGGAAGCCTTTGTTGTTAAAAATAGCCCCGGATTTAAACCAAAACCAGCTCGACGATATTATTCAGATTGCTATAGACACAGGCCTGGATGGCATTGTGGCAACCAATACCACCATCAGCCGCGATGGTTTAAAAACCAGCCAGGCCAACCTGGAAGCCATTGGGGCGGGCGGATTAAGCGGTAAACCCCTGCGTGACAAAGCTACCGAAATCATCCGCTACCTCCGACTGCACCTGCCAGTGCATATTCGCATTATTGGCGTGGGTGGGATTATGACCCCGGAAGATGCTACCGAAAAATTAGCAGCGGGTGCCGATCTGGTACAGCTTTATACCGGATTTATTTATGAGGGTCCTTCGTTGGTAAAACAAATTAATAGATTAATTTTAAAATCTAAATTTTAACTGGTCTAAATGGAAGGCGGCTATTTGCCACTAAATTGGTAGATTTGAGATTTGATATAAGTATGGCAAACAACACGTATAAAAGGGAGATGGAATCGGTGCCGCGGGCTAAAAACGTGCCAAGGGTAAAGGATGAGCCGATAAAAGAAAAAGTAACCAGGAGTATCCGGAAAGAGAAACCAAAAGAGCGAACCACGCCCCGTTTCAGCTTTTCGTTTCTGAGTATTTTCCGGGATCGGCGGTTTCACTTGTTTCTGGGATTCTTTTTCATTCTCAGTTCGCTATACGTTTGTGTAGCTTTTATTTCTTATTTATTTACCGGCCACGCCGACCAGAGCGTAGTAGAAGCCCTGCCCACTACTAATTTAAAAGACGCTGGTGCCGAGTCGGAGAACTGGCTGGGACTGATGGGTGCCTGGATTTCAAACTACCTTATTTACGAAGGATTTGGAGTAGCTGCTTTTTTTGTGGTGCCGGTTTTGTTTTTTATCGGTTACAAAATTGTTTTCCGGAGCCGGTATATTTCCCTTTCGTATATTTTTACCATTTGTCTTTTTTCGCTCTGCTGGTTCTGCCTGATGCTGGGTTACCTGGTGCATGCCACACTTACCATCGAATCGAACAGTTTCCTGAGCGGTGCCATTGGATACGAAACGGCTTACTGGCTCGATAGCCTGATTGGCTGGGGTACCATTCCTTTGCTTGCATTCTTCCTGCTGACCTTTATTATTTTCTTTTTTAATGTTACCAGCCTGGCTACCGGCAAAAAAGCGGTGGCGGAAGTTGCTGCCTCGGCCGCGAATACTTTTGCGGCTGATGCCGTAGCGGTGGAGCCCACTTACGAACAAAGTTCTACCGGATTAAACCATTACAGCAACCCCACTGCTGCCCTGGAATTAGAAGAGGACGAAGAATTAGAAGACGAAAACTTCGACGACGAAGCGTACGATGGAGACGATGATGGCGAACCGGTCGATTTATCTGAAGAAGAGGTTGAAGAGGAAGATATATTTCAGTCGGAAAGCCGGGAATTAAACCTGAAGCCCAGCCCGGTGGCGCCTTTAGCGGCTAAACCTAAATTAGGTGCCGGCATTGCCCTGGATATTACCCAGAACAGCCAGGCTGCTTTGTTGGCAGCCGATGAAGATTTGGAGGATGACTTGTTTGATGATGAAAAACCAGCTCCCAAAGTAGCCCTGGCCATAACTCCTAAACCGGATGAGGAAACGGCTGTATTTACCGAAAATTACGATCCAACTTTAGATTTAGCCCGCTACCAATACCCAACACTGGATTTATTAAATGATTACAGCGCATCTAAAATCCAGGTGTCGAAAGAAGAACTGGAAGCGAACAAAGATCGCATTGTAGAAACTTTAGGTAACTACAGCATCGGGATTGCCAGCATCAAGGCAACCATTGGCCCCACGGTTACACTCTACGAAATTGTGCCGGATGCCGGGGTGCGGATTTCTAAAATCAAAAACCTGGAAGATGACATTGCCCTGAGTTTATCGGCTTTGGGTATTCGGATAATTGCGCCAATTCCCGGTAAAGGTACCATTGGTATTGAGGTGCCGAATAAGAAGAAGGAAATGGTGTCGATTAAATCTATCGTTTCCACCGAAAAATTTCTCAAGAGCGATATGGACCTGCCGATCGCTTTCGGTAGAACAATTACAAACGAGGTATTTATTACAGATCTGGCAAAAATGCCGCACCTGCTTATGGCGGGGGCTACCGGTCAGGGTAAATCGGTTGGTTTAAACGCCATTCTTACTTCACTTATCTATAAAAAACATCCTTCGCAGTTAAAATTTGTACTGGTCGACCCTAAAAAAGTTGAATTATCGCTCTTTAATAAAATTGAGCGGCATTTCCTGGCCAAATTACCCGATGCCGAAGAAGCTATTATTACCGACACCAAGAAGGTTATTAACACGCTGAATTCTTTGTGCATGGAAATGGACATGCGCTACGATTTACTCAAAGACGCTGGTTGCCGAAACCTGAAAGAATATAACGTTAAGTTTGTAGAGCGTCGCTTGAATCCGAAAAAGGGCCATCGGTTTATGCCTTTTATTGTGCTGGTAATAGATGAGCTGGCCGATTTAATGATGACGGCCGGGAAAGAAGTAGAAACACCCATTGCCCGCCTGGCCCAATTGGCCCGGGCCATTGGTATTCACCTGGTGGTGGCTACCCAGCGGCCCTCAGTAAACGTAATTACGGGTATTATTAAAGCGAATTTTCCGTGCCGGATTTCTTTTAAAGTTACATCCAAAATAGATTCCCGTACCATTCTGGATACCGGCGGGGCCGACCAGTTGGTAGGGCAGGGCGACATGTTGTTCTCAGTAGGTTCAGATTTGATCCGGCTGCAGTGTGCCTTTGTAGATACGCCGGAAGTAGACCGGATTTGTGAATTCATCGGCAACCAACAGGGTTACGACGATGCCTATTTGTTGCCGGAGTTTGTGGGCGACGAAAGCGGGAATGAAAAAGCGGAATTCGACATGGCTACCCGCGATTCATTATTTGAGGAAGCTGCCCGGATTATTGTTACCCACCAACAGGGAAGTACTTCTTTGCTGCAACGCCGGTTAAAGCTGGGCTACAACCGCGCCGGCCGTTTAATCGACCAACTGGAGTCGGCGGGCGTAGTAGGACCGTTCGAAGGCAGCAAGGCCCGCGAAGTTTTAATTCCGGATGAATACAGTTTGGAACAGTTATTGAATACTTTAGATAAAAACCATTAGGTAAAGTATTTATAAGTATTATATATTATGAAAAGAATTATTCCGTTCCTGCTCGCTGTATTTTTAATAGTGCCCGTTGCCAGGGCGCAACAAGATCCAAGGGCTGAGAAAATATTGGAAGCGATGAGCAAGAAGTACCAGGGGATGAAAGCCTTTAATATTGTTTTCACCCAAACCCTGGAAAACTCCTCGACTAAAATTAAAGAAACCATGCAGGGTGATATTACGGTGAGCGGTAATAAATTCCGGCTGAAGCTAAAGGACCAGGAAATTATTAACAATGGCAGCACCATCTGGACGTACATGAAACCGGATAATGAAGTTAATATTTCGGAAAACGATCCCGACGATCAGCAAATGTCGCCTAACGCTATTTTTACCTTGTACCAGAAAGGATATAAATACGCTTTTGCCGAGGAATTGCGGGAAGGTGGCCAGGTATACAATGTAATTGAATTATCACCCCTGGATAAAAATAATTCGGTTTATAAAGTCCGGATTCAGATTAATAAGAAAGATAACACCGTGAAAAGTTGGAAAATGTTCCGGAACAATGGAAACCGTTATACCTACGCCATCCGGCAGTTTAATCCTAACCCGCCGGTTGATGCGAATTATTTTGCTTTTGATAAAGCACTGTATAAAGGTGTTAAGGTTATAGATTTACGGTAATTAACCGGGCGAACAATGCATAAAAAAAAGCTGATTCCGAAAGAATCAGCTTTTTTTTCGGTAGAGCTAAAGATGTAATGCTTTTCTCTTTGAGTTATAATGGCAGTTAAAATACTTAATGGCGCCCATATGATTATCAATTAATTTAGAGAAGCTCAAGCTTTTTCTCACTAATCGGGCTACTCTTTGCCTTAAAGTACAGTTAAAGCGCTCTATATAAGCTGTCAGTCCGCTATCCTTACCCACGGCATAGTGCCTATCGGGG
>JAQBNV010000268.1 GCA_028288395.1 Adhaeribacter sp.
ACAATCACTATCGGTAAAAAACTTTATTTCCTAAATACGCAGCCCCGCCGACCGCGTTGGTAATTGCATTCTACAATGTTTACCAGGTTCTGGCACTAAATTAGCTATAATTATGACAGCACCAAAAACTTTCTGCCGGATTTTCGGTACTATAAATAGCTTTGTATTGGCTGAGAATATAATTAGTTTTGCAGGTTGTAACTTGGCTACCCAGGTCCTTATAATGCAGGTTGCGAACTAACCCACTGGAAACTGACTATGATAATAAATACGCAGGTATCATGTATAATCCCGTTTTATAACGAAGGGTACCGGGTTTTTGAGGTACTTGAAGTTGTTACGCAGGTTAAAAGCATTACCCAGGTTATTTGTATTGATGATGGCTCGACGGATAATACCGCTCAACTGATCCAGGACCACTGGCCAACTGTGGAGTTGGTGCGCTTACCGCAAAACAAGGGCAAAGCTGCCGCTATCCGGCACGGCTTGCAAAAGGCCGAAAACGAAAATATTTTATTAATGGATGCTGATTTACAATCTATTAATAAAGAAGAAGTTGAAAAAGCCATCCGGGCCATTGCGCGGCAGAATCTGGATATGATTATTTTGCGACGTATCAATGCGCCCTGGTTTGTAAAGTTTGACCTGGGTGATATTTTATTATCGGGCGAACGCATTGTATAGAAAATAGACCTGACTAAAATATTGAATCAGCAGGTAACCGGCTACCAGTTGGAACTGGCCATTAATTTATACATGCAAAAACACAAACGGGCCGTTCGCTGGATGCCCTGGTCGGCCACCAACACCTACAAAGCTAAAAAAATAGGTCTGGTAGAAGGGTATAAAAAAGAATTTGAAATGTTCACCGACATCGTATTGTATGCCGGCCTGAAGAATATTATAAAGCAAATAACACTTTTTGCCACCAAAGAAGTAGAGGCTGAAGAGATGCCTGTTAAAAAAAGTATCTTTCAACCCAAAGCCGGTTTCCGAAATATGCTAAAACAAATGGCCGGTAATTAAACAGTTTTTGTTTTAATAATGGCTACCCAAATTATTGCCTTTACCAGCTAATAAATATCCGGCACCTTCCTCCTGCTGGTGGGACAGTTAGCCAAAATACCAGATTCCAGGCCATACCAGCCACCTAATCCAAAGCCAGCAACCCACCCTATCTCAAGGCAGAAAACGACCACCAACCATATCTAAACAACCCCGCTGACCGTTAGCTACAGGGTCGGCATACCGGCACATCTCGCTTTTTTACCCATAGGCACCGTAATGAGCCTAAAAAAACAAAGCGGCAACGGAGAAAACAGGCTTTCGTAAACAAAGCTGCTTTCTCCGTTGCCGGGAAAATGTTAAAAAAGGGGCACACATTATCCGTTGCCCGCTCAGAAGCGGTACTTGTACCGGCTAAAGCCTGGAAACAACGTCAGCGGCGCTTATCGTATTAATATACGATATAACCTTCCGCTACTGCTTTTTTCAAAACAGCAGAAATACCGTTTTTATTGATAGTTCTGATTGCCGAGGTAGATACTTTTAAAGTAATCCAGGCATCCTCTTCCGGAACATAAAATCTTTTCTTTTGCAGGTTCGGATAAAATTTACGCTTCGTTTTATTATTTGCGTGCGATACATTATTTCCTACCTGTGGTCTTTTGCCGGTTAAATCACAAACTCGTGCCATCGTAATATTGTCAGTTTATCTAAAGGGACGCAAATATCGGAAATTATACCTTAAAACCCAACAGCTGCCAGAAAAAAATTTCTAACCCTGCTGAGGCGCCTGTTTTTTAACGAACCCATAGGGGCAGTGTTTACAGCCGTTTTTACAGCAAAAACCGCGTTTCCGGAGATATTTTTCGGTTAAAACCAGCAGTCCTTGTTCGTTAAAATAAAAATCGTCAGGGGCCAATGGTGCTAATTCAGGCTTGCTCAATAGGGTACATTCCGGGTATCAGGCCGGTTCTCCGACTCCAAAAGTAAACCAAAATTTCGAATATTACTTAAACCGTTGCCTGGTCGCCAAATTTTTAATCTCTTCTTCTTTAACTACTTTTGCATCTGGCATCGTTAATTTAGATAGCCGCTCCAGTTCAGGGCCCTTATTAATTTGGAACGCGTTAAACCTTTAAACGCCGAAGCTCATGCAAAACACCTCCATTACTTCCAGCCAGGATGCGACTGCCCTCGAAGAAAAATACGGCGCCCATAATTATCATCCCTTGCCAGTGGTGCTCACCCGCGGCGAAGGCGTATTCCTGTGGGACGTAGAAGGCAAGCAGTACTACGATTTTTTGTCGGCATACAGTGCCGTAAACCAGGGCCACTGCCATCCTAAAATTATAAAGGCGCTGGTAACGCAGGCCCAGCAGCTTACCCTTACCTCGCGGGCTTTTTATAACAACAAACTCGGCGAATGCGAAAAATATATCTGCGAATATTTTGGGTACGATAAAGTTTTATTGATGAACTCGGGAGCCGAGGCGGTAGAAACGGCCCTTAAACTAGCCCGGAAATGGGGTTACGAACAAAAAGGCATTCCGAAACACGAAGCCGAAATAATCGTGGCGGAGCAGAACTTTCACGGGCGCACCACCGGTATTATTTCTTTTTCTACTGATCCGGACGCGACGCGGGGTTTTGGCCCGTACATGCCGGGTTTTAAAGTAATTCCGTACAACAACTTAGAGGCCCTGGAAGAGGCCTTGCAAAATCCGCACGTCTGCGGTTTCCTGGTAGAGCCCATCCAGGGCGAAGCCGGGGTAATAGTACCGGATGCGGGCTACCTGGCTACTGCCCACGCCCTCTGCCAGAAACACCACGTACTGCTGCTCGCCGACGAAATTCAAACCGGTATCGGCCGGACCGGACAATTATTAGCCTCAGACTACGATGAGGTGCATCCGGATATATTGATTCTGGGCAAAGCTTTATCGGGCGGCGTATTGCCGGTTTCGGCGGTCTTAGCTTCCGACGAAATAATGTTGTGTTTAAAACCCGGCGAACACGGCTCTACTTTTGGCGGCAACCCCCTGGCCTGCGTCGTGGCGGTGGCGGCCCTGGAAGTGATCCGGGAAGAAAAGCTGGTGGAAAATGCCCGGCGGCTGGGCGAAATTTTCCGGCACCGCCTGGAAGCTATCCGGGCCCAACACCCGGCCTTGGTGGCGCTGGTACGGGGGAAAGGCCTGCTCAATGCCATGGTAATAAACCCTACCCCCGACGGCCGCACTGCCTGGGATGTATGCGTAGCCCTGAAAGAGAACGGTTTACTGGCCAAACCTACCCACGGCCATATTATCAGGTTTGCGCCCCCGCTGGTAATTACCGAAGAACAACTGCACGGTTGTTGCGATATTATTGCCAAAACCATTGCTGAATTTTAAAGACTCCTTATTTGTTAAATGAAAGCGCTACCGCTTTTAATGCACAACGAACCTTATTTATACCATGAGTAGTATGATCAGACGGCCCCGCCGTAACCGTAAAAATGAAGTAATCCGGAATTTAGTACAGGAAAATGCCGTATCGGTAAACGATCTGATATTCCCGATATTTGTTATAGAAGGCCAGAACCAAGCCGTGGAAATAAGCTCAATGCCGGGCATTTATCGCTACAGCACCGACCGCATGCTCGACGAAATTGCCGCCTGCGTAGATTTAGGACTGAAAGCCTTTGCTCCTTTCCCGGTTATCAGCGAAGGCAAAAAAGACCGCTTCGCCACCGAAAGCTTTAACCCCGATAACCTGTTTGTTAAATTTATCTCCGAAGTAAAAAGAAATTTCCCGGACGTGGTACTCATGACTGATGTTGCCATGGACCCCTACAGCTCCGACGGCCACGACGGCATTGTCGACAACGGCGAAATCCTGAATGATGCCACTCTCGAAATATTAGGTAAAATGGCGCTGGCACAAGCCCGGGCCGGGGCCGACATTATCGGGCCTTCGGATATGATGGACGGCCGCGTGGGTTTTATCCGGAATTATTTAGATTCAAATGGCTTTCAGAATGTAGCTATTATGGCCTACACCGCCAAATACGCCAGTGCGTTCTACGGGCCTTTCCGCGATGCGCTGGACTCTGCCCCCAAATTCGGCGACAAAAAAACGTACCAGATGAACCCCGCCAACAGCCGCGAAGCTTTGCTGGAAGCCGAACTAGACACCATGGAAGGTGCCGATTACCTGATGGTTAAACCTGGCCTGCCTTATTTAGATATTGTAAAATCCTTGCGGGATAATTCGCATTTACCAATTGCGGTTTACAACATCAGCGGCGAATATGCAATGGTAAAAGCGGCGGCCCAAAACGGCTGGATAGACGGCGAACGGGCCATGGCCGAAATATTACTCAGCTTTAAACGGGCCGGCGCCGATATTATCCTCACTTACTTCGCAAAGGAATATGCCCAGTTATTAAAAAGATAGTTACATCATAATAGATTAATACTTTTATTAATTTAAAGTTGCGCCTTAGGAAAACAGGTTAACTATTTATCTGGCATTTATCTGGCGCGAGGCTTCCGCCGCAGGTCTGTTTCCCTCTAGGCTAATATCCAAAGTAGGCAGAGGCCAAAAGGAGCTATTTAAAGTATACCCCGGTGGTTTAGTAAGGCCGGAGGCCGGCAGAAAGAAGACATGGGCGAGGACGCACACGCCAGATAACGCAGGTAGCAGATCCTTTTGGAATACTTCGAATGCGGCAGAATGCACCGTATGATTCATTTTGTAGCCTTGGACTACCAGCAGTAGTTTAAGCTTTCGCAACAACACGAATTCTTAAGCACAGAAGCATTTTAATATTGGTATAAAATAGAAAGAGGCGGCCTTCATGGCCGCCTCTTTCTATTTTAATCAGTACATTATTTACGCTCTTTAAACGGCAGTAAATCCGTTAAGGCAGGGGAAAGAGTTTAACCAGAAGGTATACCAGCTTGCTTTACTAATACCATATTAGGTTTGTAAAACCCGCCGGTTTTATGCCTGCAGTTACTTTATATATTCAGCTTGGTATTAAATATTCTCTTCCGGCATTTGCAAAAAGAGTTAACCAAGCCAAAATTTATCGCAGCAGCAGCATTTGTTTCGATAGCTGTTCTTTGTCTACCTGTACACTGTAGATATAAATACCATTGGATAAATACCCGCTCCGCTGGCTTAGCCCATTCCAGGTTATTCGGTATTCGCCGATGGGCTGGTCCGCATCTACCAGGTTGGCTACTACGCGCCCCGCCACATCATAAATCTTTACTGATACCCGCCCGGCTTTGGCCAGATTGTAAACAATGGTGGTACTTATACCCTCTTTCCCGAACGGATTGGGATAGTTTTGGCCAACCGTGAAATTGCCGGCTACGGTTGGGTCGGGCAAAGTTATGGCTCCCGTATATTTAAGGCTGAAGACGCCGTTGCCGTGGGTTCCGACCAGTACGGTATTATCGGTGGAGCGGCTGATGACCATTTCTACGGGCACATTGCCAATGGAGGTCCCGCCTTCTTTAACCCAGATGGTATTGTTGCCATTGATAGTCGGGCTGGCGTATAAACCGGTACTGGTGCCTACAAAATATTTAGTATCGCCACGCGTAGCAGGCAAAATGTTTACCCAACGTACCGAAGGACCGTTACCCGTTCCATCGGGGTTCTGCTCCAGGTTGCCGCCAATGGCCGTCCAGGAAGTCCCGCCGTTGGTAGTTTCGAACAAGCTCATCACGTTGTAATTAGAAAAAGCAATTATAACATGGTCGGCGTTAGTAGGGTCGACTGCCACACAGTTGATATAACCACCGGCCGGAAAATTGGTGCCGGTTATCTCCGTGCGGGGCGGATTATTGCTGGCCAGGGCATCAGTTATTTTATACAGCTTGCCCCCATCGGTGCCAAAATAAACAATATTGGCTGGCGTCTTGCTTACGGCAATGGCGCTGATATCTTCGTCGGTATTAGTATTGGTAATAATTCGCCAGTTGGTCGTTTGTTGATTGCCGAAATCTTCGCCGGTACCCACCGGAATAGCATCGATGTTATTATTACGCCACAAAGAATCGCCGGCCGGCAGGTACATCACATACTGGTTGTTGGGGTCGATTACATAAGGATTCACAAAAATATAGCCGGTACCGCCCTGCGGGTCGATGCGGGCATAACCCCGGAACTGGCCGGTATTGGTATAGGCGTACCGGTAAATAAAACCATTCTGGGCCGATACGATTAAAGAGTTAGTTACAGCAGCACCAAAAGCGCCGTCGCCGGTTAACAGCGAATACCACTCTTCTGTAGGACCGATATCGTCGGCTGCGTAGGTCCCGTTGTCCTGCATGCCACCCATAATAAAATTGTCGCGGCTATCCAGATCCATGGCGACGGAGGTAAACTGGGTAGTTAAATAGCCATGATTCAGGCTCTCCCAACGTACCGTATCGGTAGCGAGGCTGTTTTGGGTGCGGCTCAGTCCGCCATCATGCGCCGACACCAGGCGGTCCGGAGCAGACGGGTAAAAAGCAAGGGCGTGCTGATCCGGATGGTGCTCGGGGTACGCGCCGGCCGTATTCCGGAGCGTATAACCGCCAATCCATTTGGTATTGTTACGGGTTGCAAATCCATCGGAAGAGCGATACAAATTAGTGCCGCCAATAAAAACAATATTCGGATTATCGGGCCGCACTTCTACCACCATGTTATAACTACTCTGATGCTCGTAATTACCCACCAGGCCGCCAAAAGCCGGCACGTTGGCCGAACGATTCTCCCAAAGCCCACCGGTGCCGCTGCCATTACCCGACACATAGGTATATTTCCATAAGTTGGTATCAAAACGGCCCGAAACCGGCGTATCGGCCAGAAAATAAACCACGTTAGGGTTACTGGGTGCAATATCCAACACCACCCGGCGGTAAACCGTCGGCCACCCGGCCGGCGTGATGTCGGCCCAGTTTACACCGTCGGTAGAACGGTAAATGCCGCGCGTGATAGCATTACCGGTGCCGGTATTGGTAGCCTGGCTTAAAGTGGCGTACATCACGCCGTTGGGGCCTATTTCGATATCGGTGTACCGGGTTTGGTTATTCGCCTGGACGGCATTGCCCGTACCCAGTACATTGGTCCAGGTGTTGCCGCCGTTTACCGACCGCTGAATACCGCCGATGGTTGCGGCTAACACTTCGTCCTGCCCCGTATTGGCCGGATTGGTTTTTACCCGCCATACCCACTGAAAAACATTGTTAAAGGTACTTACATCGTTGGTTACAGTTGTGGGCAGCACCGTCCAGGAAGCACCATTGTTGGTGGATTTATAAATGCCATTGCCCCGGTAAGGCGCACTTGCCGCCGTAGCTGAATTACCTTCCAGTTCGCCGGTACCGTAGTACCAGGTATTCGTTTTGCCGGAACGCTTATCCTGGGCCACCGTGGTTACACTCTGAATAATCGCCGGATCGGTGGTTTTGGTCCAGCTGGTGCCACCATTGGTAGAGCGCCACATACCGCCCGATACCCCACCGGCCAGGATAATGCTTTCGTTGGCCACATCTATGGCCAGGGCCCGGGTCCGGCCGCCTACGTTATAAGGCCCCCGGCTTTCCCAGTTCTCTACCAGCCCGCGGGCATTACGGCCAAATTTATTTAGATGGACAACCGCCGCAGTAGGAATTGTAGCCGAAAAAATCAATTCTTTCTGGCGAATATTTTCGGGTATTTTGCCGGTTTTGGGGTCGCGCAAGCGCCGATATTCAAACATATACCGGGCCTGGGGATCCTCGGGCGTACCAATGCTGGACTTTACCAGTTTCCGGATTTTTTTCATAGCCAGCACCGCTGCTTTCAAATCTTTTTTCCCCTGGGGAGCGGCATCCGGTTTAGTCGTATGCAAATAAAAAGTACTGCAGAATAGCAACAGCAGACTTAGTACCACCGTTCCTATTTTATTATTAACTGAATTGTCATTCATCTAAAGCGTAAATTTTAGGCTATCCGCAAAAGTATATTTCAACATTAAAACTATATTAAATGCCGGCTATTGTACCCCTAAATTAATATTTCACCTTACCGGTTCGGGCCACCCGGCCGGGTGTAAATTACAAATTAGATTTTACT
>JAQBNV010000337.1 GCA_028288395.1 Adhaeribacter sp.
TGCAAATTGGATCGGCTATCAGAACCTAAATAATATTCAGAAAGGATTAACGGAGGCAATTGTATTTTTCCGGCGTTACGGGTACACTAAAGTATTAAACGACAACCGGGCTTTAATTGGTCCCTGGGATAAAGCTAACGAATGGCTGCACCAAATATTGGCCCCGGAAACTTCCCCCATCCAGATTAAATATATCGCCCATATAATATCGCCGGGAATATTCGGACAATTATCGGTTCAGGATCTGCAAAACAGGTTGTTAAACAAAGTGGAGATAAAGCTTTTCGAAGATATTAACCGGGCCCAAGAATGGCTCAAAAGCCAATAACCGACAATATCTATGTTTAGTAAGTAATTGGTGTAGTCTTGCCAGTACCAAACCTCTCCGGCTACTGGGTACAATATTTTACCTGACATTTTTCCTGCCTATCGCTTTTTAAAATTTATACAAAGTACCGTTCGCTTTTTAAAATTTGACAATGAAGTTTTTCTTTGCCATATTTCCTACGTTAGCCCGAATACTTACAGGCTAACTAAAAAATATTTGAGGCAACCTTATTTTTAAGATAACTCCGGATAGAATACAAAGTTAGATTACTAAAGGAATGGACATAAAAAAAGCCTCCCCGTTATTAAGGAAGGCTTTTTGCTGTAGGGGAAGGAGTCGAACCTTCACGGAGTAGTTAGACAAATAGCTTGCTTTATACTATAATTCTCCACCCCCGAGAGAGGAGGGCTTGTCTGCCAGTTTCAACACCCTACATTGTTTTTTCTTTTTCAAAGATATAGGAAAGACCTAAATTTTCAAAATTTAATAAATAATTTCGGAAAAATTTATGTTATT
This sequence comes from Adhaeribacter sp., assembly GCA_028288395.1. Classification (GTDB taxonomy): domain Bacteria; phylum Bacteroidota; class Bacteroidia; order Cytophagales; family Hymenobacteraceae; genus Adhaeribacter. The sequence continues at coordinate 845 of JAQBNV010000337.1, forward strand.
TTAAATTTTATATTACTTTTGTTAAATCAAATCAAAAACTCGGCAAAAATATGCTCAAAAATTTAGAAATTGATAATACAGACCTTCGAATCCTCTCTCTTTTGATGGACGATGCCAAAATGGCTTATGCGGATGTAGGGAAGGAAGTCTTTGTTTCAGGGGGCACCGTACATGTACGGATGAAGAAAATGGAGCAAATGGGCATTGTTACTGGTACCCAGTTAAAGCTGAACTATGCCAACCTTGGTTACGACATAAGCGCATTTTTAGGTATTTATTTAAAGAAAAGCTCTATGTATATTGAAGTATTAGAGCAATTAAAGAAAATACCGGAAGTGGTAAACGTAAATTATACCACCGGCGAATGGAGTATGTTTGCGAAGCTAATTTGTAAAGATACGGCCCATTTGAAAAACGTACTAACGGATAAGGTGCAGAAAGTACCGGGTATTCAGCGTACGGAAACTTTTATTTCGTTGGAAGAAAGCATCAACCGGCCAGTACAACTATTGTAAAAAAAGGATAGCCGACCTGTAATTACTACCCGGTCGGCTATTTATTTTAAGAACACTTATTTAAGTTTTAAAGCTTATTTCAGGTTAAGCTTAATCTGTAATTCCTGTAGTTGTTCGGGCGCAATCGGCGAAGGAGAATCAATCATCATGTCGCGGCCCGAATTATTTTTAGGGAAAGCAATAAAATCCCGGATAGAATCGGCACCACCGAATAAAGAACACAACCGGTCAAAGCCGAAAGCAATGCCGCCGTGCGGTGGAGCGCCGTATTCAAAAGCGTTCAGCAAGAATCCAAACTGTGCCTGCGCTTCTTCATCAGAAAAGCCTAAGCGCTTAAACATGGCTGCCTGTAAGGTTCTTTCATGAATCCGGATAGAACCGCCCCCCACTTCTACGCCATTAATTACCATATCGTAAGCATTGGCCCGTACTGCTCCCGCGTTGGTTTCCAGCAAATGAATATCTTCCTGCTTTGGTGAGGTAAAAGGATGGTGCATGGCAAAAAAGCGTTGCGCCTCTTCGTTCCATTCCAGCAGCGGAAAATCCAGCACCCAAAGCGGCGCAAATATAGTTTTATCCCGCAAGCCTAAACGTTCGCCTATTTCCAAACGCAGTTCCGATAAGGCTTTCCGGGTTTTATCGGCACCGCCGGCCAGTACCAGCAATAAATCGCCTGGTTGGGCGGCCAGGGCAAACGCCCAACCTTGTAAATCATCCTGGTTAAAAAACTTATCTACCGACGACTTTACCGTACCATCTGCTTCTACCCGGGCATAAATTAAACCGGTAGCACCAATTTGCGGGCGCTTTACAAAATCGGTAAGTTCATCTAATTGCTTGCGGGTGTAGCTAGCGCAGCCCTGGGCATTAATGGCCACCACCAGTTCGGCTTCGTCAAAAACTTTAAAACTTTTCCCCTGTACCAGACTGGTAAGTTCTACAAATTTCATGTCGAAGCGGGTATCAGGCTTGTCGTTGCCGTAATATTTCATGGCATCGGCGTAGGTCATCCGGGGGAAATCAGTTATCTCCAACCCCTTAACTTTAAAGAAAAGGTGCTTAACCAAGCCTTCGAAGGTATTTAGAATATCTTCCTGGGTTACGAAAGAAAGCTCGCAATCTACCTGGGTAAATTCCGGCTGCCGGTCGGCCCGCAGGTCTTCATCGCGGAAACACTTCACAATCTGAAAATACTTGTCAAAACCCGCCACCATTAAAAGCTGCTTAAAGGTTTGGGGCGACTGTGGCAACGCGTAAAACTCTCCGGGGTTCATGCGCGAAGGCACCACAAAATCGCGCGCGCCTTCGGGGGTAGATTTAATCAAAACCGGAGTTTCCACTTCAATAAATCCGCCGGTGTCGAGGTAAGCCCGCACCTGCTGCATCATCTGGTGCCGCAACTCCAGGTTTTTACGCAC
>JAQBNV010000371.1 GCA_028288395.1 Adhaeribacter sp.
AATTACCGGCGGAATGGTTTTGCCCTTAAAAAATTGTTCTATTTCTTTTTCTACCAGAGCGACCCCGGTCACCGGATAAATAAAGCATTTAAGTTGCACTACGTCTTCCAGCTGCAAATCTAAATGCGCCAGCGTGGCTTTTAGTTGTTGCAGGGTGCCGCGGGTAGCTTCGGGTAGCGCTCCTTTATCAGCTTGCCCCGAAACATACACTACTCCCCCCGCCGGCAGCAGCGCTACCTGAACCGGATCAGAATTTTTACCTAAGGCTTTCGACCGAAAATATTTCACACCCTGATTATTGGCCGGCAATACAGCTGTGGCAATAGCATCCATTGCCACCAACGCTCCTGGCGCATTTAAATCGCTTACCACATAACTCACGGCTGGTTTGAAGGTGGCTTTAAAGCGTTGTGCTAACTGCGCCTGCACGGTCGGCTCCAGTCCAGGGTGAGCAAGATATATATTTAGTTTTACCAGGTTTTCAATTTTAGAATCCGCCTCTTTCAAAACCTGCGAAATATTAGCTAACACCTGATTAACCTGTTTGGAAATATCACCCCTACCTACCAATTCCCCTTGGGGGTTTAAAGGCATTAATTGGGTCGTATGGGCCAACGGTACCTCCTCCACCACTACAGCCCTAGAACTGCCCGTAGCAACGGAAGGCATAATTTCTTTTATAACCGGCTTCGTTTTTTGTAAATGGTTTTTGGTTACAATTACTTGCCGGGGAATTAACCGGGAACCTACTACCGGGGCTAACCAGGTTAGATCCGAAAATCCCAGGAAGCTGATCAGCAACAGAACCGAAAGCAATATTTTCATCGGGTTTTATAGCTAGTAAAAAATAATTCTTATTGCTACCTTCTGATTATCGAACATATTTTATTTAAAAATTTGGTTTAAGCGGGAAATAATGGAAGCAGTTTACGAAGGAGTTAAACGCCAGGCTGATTCAATTTTCTCTTTTTATCTTGGCAAAGTGGGTGCTTTATTATTTTAGACAACATTCTTTAGCTGATAGGCGCCCAGTAGGTGCAATACCCTTCGGCCCGGACGGGGCCTTTAAATAACATACAACCACCGCAGGCTTTATCTTTGCCCGGAGGTAAATACAGGTTACAATTGCCGCACTTACTTTCCGGAATAGGCGATTTATTTACATAAGCCAACTTTTTGCGTTTATCTATCTCACTGGCGGGCACGCCGGTTAAATCATCGCAAGGTTCCTGAGAATTTGCTTTTTCATTTCCGGTTTGTCCGGGTTTGGGCTGCCCTTGCTGGGGTGGTTTAGGCGCATTTTGGAAAATTGTCGTTGGTCCGTTCGTTGTGGCGGTTGCATTTTGAGCTACAGCCTGGGTTGCTGTACAACTGTTTAGCAACCAGGAGCCCCCTAAAAAGGCCGTACCGGAAGCTAAAAATTTATAAATAAAATTTCGGCGCGAATAAGAATTAGCCATGTATATATCTGATAAATTTTAAAACTAATAAAGCCTTTTCAAGTCTTGGATAGCGGCATTAACCTCGGCAGCAGAAGTGGTTTTTACATTTTTTAAGGCTGCGGCTAATGGCGGATTAGCTGCGGCTGGTTTTATTAAACCTTTGGCTAATCCAGCTACGGCTGCCTTACGCCAGGCTTCTTCTTTTGCCAAAATCGGCTGTGCGAGCAAATCTAAAAAGGCTCCTACTTGTTCTTTCTGGTTGCGGGCGCCAATCACGGTAGAGAAATCCTCCAGAAAGCTACTTTTCCAGGGTTCAACTTTATGAAAGAAAGCAGGCTGCTGGCTCAATGCTTTTACCAGCTCCAGCGATGAGCCAGCCTCAGCACTTAGAACTGCCGTTCTGAACCAGGGGTCTTGGCCGTATTTTTCTATCACCTTGGCTAAGGTTGGAGCCGTAGCTTTATTTTTGTATTCTCCTAAACTTAAGCTTGCCTGAAAAGCGACACGTGGCACCGGGTCGTTAATTTTTTCCGCTACCTGCGAAAATAATTCCGGGAAACGTTCGGCCAGGATGATAGCATTTTCGCGAACCCCCGGCGAGGCATCCTGTAAGCCGGTTTTTACCACCTTGGCATCCAAGGCATTTAATCCCTCCAGCACGTACAAAGCGTGTAAACGAGCCCGGGCATCGGGGCTTTTGGCTACCATATTTTTAACTACCGGCACAACCGACTTATCCTGTCGTTCTACCAGCAGGCGTTGGGCCTGCAACCGCCACCAGAGATTAGGATTCGCGAGTACTTCAACGAGTTTGGCGGATGTGGTATTCTTAAGATTTACCGTTACTTTTTTAGCAGTAGCATTGGTGGGCAAAATGCGGTAGATCCGTCCTCTGTCGCTGCCCGCCATGAAATCCATATCGGCTTTCAGTTCATCCGGAATTGAAACCGGCGTTTCGATATGTTGGCGGTAATAATCAAGTACGTACAGGTAGCCGTCGGGACCTACGGTAAAGTTAGCCGGCCGAAACCAGGGATCAGTAGAAACCAGAAACTCCCGGTCTATTTCATTTTCGGCACGTTTGGCTACGTAAAAAGGATTTTTATCGTGGGGCGTCAGCACGTCGCGGTGAACCAGGTTACCCGCAACATCACTCGTAAAAATATTGCCGTAAAATTCCTTTGGAAAGCCGTCGGCGGCATAAACGGTACCGCCCGAAGCGCCGGTAAAGCGATCTTCGGCGTATTCGATGCGGTTCATGTTGGCTTCCTGGTACATTTTATTTCGTTGCTTCGTCCGCTCGGCACGCCAGTATGGCGGCCGGGTTTCCTGGTGCATTATTTCCTGGTGGTCCGATATGCTCACCACTGCTTTAGTGGCCGGCAGGTACGGATGCCGGTGGGTGTATCGCCAGGGAATTACCGATTGCTGTAAATGAACCGAGTTTTCGGTAAAGAACCGGTGCCCCCAATCGTTAATTGTTTGCCCTAACTGACCCGTACCGGTTTCTAATTCAAATTTATTTTTATCGAGCCGGAACCGAAAATCTGCTCCCTGCACCGCTTGCGGCGCGGCGCCGGGCTGGCGGCTAAAAGTGACGTTACCGTGCTGGCCCCGGTTATTCGCGTAAATCCAATTATCAATGCCATACCGCAGGCTGGTAATCTGGGCTTCGGAATTATTATCAAAAAATCCCGAAAAGAGTATTTCCTTTTGGTCGGCCTGGCCATCATTGTTCGTATCTTTCAGGTACAAAATATGGGGAGCCGCCGTAACGATGAGTCCGCCTTTCCAGGGCAAAATACTGGTGGCTTCGGTTATGTTCTCGGCAAATACAGTGGCACGGTCTATCCGTCCATCGCCATTTACATCCTGCAATATCCGGATGCGGCCTTTACCCTTGCCGGCTTCTACCTCGTAAGGATAATCGGGCATTTCTACTACAAAAGCATTCCCCTGCTCATCAAACTCCAAGGCTACCGGATCAAACACCTGGGGTTCAGCGGCATATACTTCTATCTTAAAACCATCCTGAATCTTAAACTTCTTCAGGGCTTCTTCCGGAGAAAGCGGCCCCGAATACCGTTGGGCCAAGCATGTTGCGGACATGGCTAAGGAAAACATCAGCAGGCAGGCTTTGCGGGGATGATTAAAATTTTTCATTCTTTTGGTTTTAAATTTTAAACCACTTCTACGTTTTGACTAGCGTATACAAATGCCCCTATTCAGCCGGTATGTAAGTACCTTTATAGTATGGGCGTTAAATATTCGCAAAGGATCTTAAGTTATCCGGGCAACCTATTCCAGAAAAATCTTCCGTCCTTCTTCGTTGCTTTTTATAGCTGCCTGAATAATCTTTATGGTATTCCGCGCTTGTTCCGGCTTTACCAGAAGTTCTTTCTGGTAACGGATGGCTTCCCAAATATTCTCGTAGAAACCCAGGTAAGATGCTTGTATGGTTTCCACGGTGCCTTCAAAATGCAATCCATTCAGTTGCGTATTCAGTTTACCCCACTTGTTTGCTGGTTCCACCCCGTAATTTTCCTGGTAAGGCGAATCACCGGCTTTTAATGAAGCTTCCTGGGGATCAGTTCCGTATTTTATAAATGAGCCATCGGTACCATGTAAAATATAGCGGGGGCCGGGTTCCCGTACCAGGTAACTCGATTTTAGAGTAACTTTTAAGTCCGGATAATCCAGCATTAATTCAAAGCTGTCATCTACTTTACCATTGGGCCGCTCAATCCGGATATCGGCGTATAGGGCCTGGGGCCACCCAAATAAAACTAAGACCTGATCTATCATGTGGGAACCCAGGTTGTAAAGAGAGCCTCGGCCGGGATGGGGTTCTTCTTTCCAGCTGTTGGGCTGAATAAAGTTGCGGAACCGATCGAAATGCGACTCATAATGCACAAGCTTCCCTAAAAGCTTTTCCTCGATAATTTTCTGAACCGTAAGGAAGTCACCGTGCCAGCGGCTATTTTGATAGACACTCAATATTTTGCCTTGGTCTTGGGCAATGGCAATTAAATCATCGGCTTCCTGCACCTTAGTGGTGAAGGCTTTTTCAACAATTACATTTTTGCCGGCCAATAGGGCTTCGCGGCCCAATGCATAGTGGGTATGCTCCGGCGTGTTAATTACAACGAGTTCTATTTCGCTGTCATTTAAAATATCCCGAAAATCCTGCACCACCTCTACCGGATATTTTTTTTTTGCTTGCTGATTGCCGCTACGAGATAAAACTTTTTTTAAACAGAACCCCGGATGCGCTGAAATTAAAGGCGCGTGAAAAACAGCGCCCGATAAACCATAAGCAGC
>JAQBNV010000384.1 GCA_028288395.1 Adhaeribacter sp.
TCCGTCACAAAAGTATTCTGAAGTTAGTTGCCATTGTATTAACGGTAGTGGCGGCCGACCGCATTTCGGCAGCAATTATAAAGCCTTGGGTTGCACGCCTGCGGCCTTGTCATGATGCCGCCCTGGCAGAGCTTATTGTAATTATTGATCGGTGCGGTGGCCAGTTCGGTTTTGTGTCGTCGCATGCAGCTAACACGTTCGGCCTGGCCATGATTGCCGCTATGCTCCTGGATAGGAGTTACCGGTATTTCAAATTTTTCCTTTTTATCTGGGCCGCCTTTATTTCGTACAGCCGCATTTATCTCGGGGTACATTACCCCGGCGATGTGTTGGGCGGCGCGCTGCTGGGAATATTACTCGGATTAATTATCGGGTGGCTGTACCATTGGATAATCAAGCGGTATTTTCCGGAAAAAAGAGCGGTTGGGGCCTGATTTTTATTTAACAGAATAAATATTAGTTAGCAGGCCAACGCTACCTTAAAAGGAGGAAAATAGCGGAACAAGAAAGAAGGAAATTTTAGCTCCGCTTTTTAATTGTGCGTATAGCTTTACTCCTAAGTTTAAAATAAAAGCTATGAGCGAAGCAAAGAAAACAACTAACCCGAAAGAAATTCAGACCTGGGCCGAAAAGCACGGCGGTGTGCCGGCCATCATCAAAGGCACCGCAAATTCCGGTAAAGGAGAAGGCTTACTACGCATTCATTTTCCGGAGAAAAGCGACCAGGATGACAAATTTGAAGAAATAAGCTGGGAAGACTTTTTTAAAGAGTTTGAACACAGCAAATTGGCCTTGCTCCACGACCCTAACAGCAATTTTAATAAACTCGTAAACCGGGATTAAAAATTTGAAGGCTGCCCAAATGGGCAGCCTTTATTTATTACCCAGAATCCGGGAAATATATTTCCCGATAATATCAAATTCCAGGTTAACTCGGGTGCCGGGCAATACATTTTTCAGGTTGGTATGCTCGTACGTGTACGGGATAATGGCTACCGAAAAACTGTTTTGCTGCGAATTTACCACCGTTAAACTTATGCCGTTTACGCACACCGAGCCTTTTTCTACTGTAATTTTACCGGCGGCAGGGTCGTATTCGAAGGTAAAAACCCAGCTGCCGTCCTCGTTACGCACTTCTTTACAAACAGCGGTTTGGTCTACATGCCCCTGCACAATATGCCCGTCGAAGCGCCCATTGGCCGCCATACACCGCTCCAGGTTAACGGTGTCGCCAACTTTTAAATCGTTCAGGTTGGTTTTTAGCAAGGTTTCGGCAATAGCGGTTACGGTAAATTTTTTTCCTTCTAACCCAACTACGGTCAGGCATACGCCATTGTGTGCCACGCTCTGGTCTATATTTAGTTCTTCGGTAAAAGGGCAGGTCAGGGTAAAATGTTTATTCGTTCCCTCCTCCCGGATAGCCAACACTTGGGCCTGGGCTTCTATAATGCCTGTAAACATAAATTATTCCTAGTAAGTAAGTGAGCAGTTTTAAGTTATAAGTAAAAGTTTTTAAAATGTTTATTATCAGGGTTATAAGAAAACAATGGTATAATTTGATTTTGTTTCCGTCCTTACTTTATAATATTAAATCAACAATTTAGAAATAAAAAGGGTTACCGCTTATTCATTCATGGGCTAATCCGGTATAGACCAGCTCCCATTATCTGTTTTATTAACGGATAATTTACGCGGCAAGATAGAATTTCTGCCGCTAAGTGCCTAATTTCGCAGGCTGGATATATTTGATTTGCTTTACATTGGAAGTGAAATTGTTTTGTTCTTTTGGGTTAAGAACATGATTTAAAAGAATATTATTTAGAATAACCCTCAATTCATTTTTAACTTTATTCATGTTTACAGACAGCTACAAACACAAAGGGATGCGGAATGGCCTGATTCGGATAATCCGGGAAAAAGGAATTCGGGACGAGCGCGTGCTGAAGGCCATAGCAGAAGTGCCGCGGCATTTCTTTTTTGAAAAAGCTTTTCTGGAACATGCTTACCAGGACAAGGCCTTTCCGATCGGCCAAGGCCAAACCATTTCGCAGCCCTATACGGTAGCTTACCAAACGGAATTACTCGAAGTACAGCCCACCGACAAAGTACTCGAAATTGGCACGGGCTCAGGGTACCAGTGTTGGGTGTTGCTTAAAATCACCCCGCACGTGTACACCATTGAATATAACAAAATTCTATTTCAAAAAGCCGTTAATTTCTTTAAAGCAATGGATTTAAAACCGCGTGCTTTCCTCGGCGACGGCTCCTTAGGGCTACCTGCCCATGCCCCTTATGATAAAATACTGGTTACGGCCGGTGCTCCGGTAATACCCAAGAATTTGCTTTCGCAGTTAAAAGTAGGTGGTATCTTAGTCATTCCGGTCGGTGATACGATCAACCAGAAAATGATTAAAGTTACCCGGGCCGGCCAGGACGAATTTACCCGCCAGGAATTCGATAATTTTAAATTTGTACCCTTACTGGGCAAATCGGGCTGGAACCTGTAAGTTAAATATTATGGCAGCTTTTCCCCTGCTCTCACATTAAGAATTACCTTTGTAGCCGGCAACTTAATATTCATGAAAAAACAAAAAAGCGTAAAAGCCTCGTTCACTACCATGACCGAGTTGGTTTTACCAAACGATACAAATACCCTGAATAATTTAATGGGCGGCCGCATGATGCATTGGCTTGATATTGTATCGGCAATATCGGCTCAGAAGCATTCTAACCGCATCGTGGTAACGGCTTCGGTTGACAATGTATCTTTTAAAAACAGCATAAAATTGGGAAATGTGGTTACGCTGGAAGCCCAGGTAACGCGGGCATTTAGTTCATCGATTGAAGTGCACGTAAATGTTTTTGCCGAAGATATTCCCTCGGGCACCAAAATAACTTCCAACGAAGCTTTTTTAACTTTTGTAGCCGTAGACCAATCCGGCAATCCTATTGACGTACCCGATGCCATACCGGAAACGGAAGAGGAAATACGTTTGTACGATGGTGCTTTACGCCGCCGCCAGTTAAGGCTGGTACTGGCAGGCCGCATGAAACCCGAAGACGCCATTGAATTGAAATCGATTTTTAACCCGCAACCGGAAGAATAGTGACCGATACCGATCTTTTACCTTTTTATCAGCAGTTCTTTACCGAACACCTGTTCCTGGTTCCTGAAGCGGCTCCGGTAGCAACGCCTGCCCCCGAGGTTGCTACAGCAGTTGATCCGGACACCGAGGTTTTTGCGGGCGAAAACCAGTTGTCAAAAATGTTTTTGGTGACGGGGGAAAATAAAAAGGGTTTGGTTTTACTATTTTCATTGCCCGAAGAAGCTTTCGCAGCTTTGCCCCACAATGTGTTCCTGACCAAAATATTAGCCGCCATCCAGCATACACCAGAAGATGTGGCTTACATAAACCTGGCACATAACTACGCAATAAATATTTTTAATTTGTCCCGCGAAACCAAGGTGCAGCAAGTTGTGGCTTTTGGCAGCGGTTTGATTGATTTGGTACCCGGAACGAAGATAAATTTGTATAAACCGGCCGCCATTGGGCAGTCTCCTTTGCTCCTGGCCGATCCATTGCATCTGATAGAAAATGACGTGAACCGAAAGAAGCTTTTATGGATCGGCTTACAGGCGATGTTTTTAAAATAATCTACCCATAAGATACTTGTTTTAGTAATCCTTTTACAGAAAGGCAATGTAAAACTGGCTCCCATCAACTAATACCGAATAAATTAAACCCTATACCATAGGTAAAATTGGAATTAATCCAACTCAAAACTGTCATTCTGAAAGAATCTTCTGGCTTACCTAATCAGAAGATTCTTTCAGAATGCCGGTGATAGATCTGTTAAATAATTTTGTTACAACTTTTCTAAATTTCTTTGGAGCCAGCTTTAAACGATTTGGTATAATATATTCCTCCGTGCATTGCCTTAAAAAATTAAAACGAAAAATGTCCTCTTTTGGGAGGACATTTTTCGTTGGGATACCAAGGTAATATTATTGCATGAGAGAAGCTAATTTTTCTTCGAGCGAGGGACCGCGGAGATTTTTAGCAATTATATTTCCTTCTTTGTCCAGCAACAAGGTTTGGGGTATCGCCTGGATGTTGTATAATTTGGCAGCACTGCTCTCCCATCCTTTCAGATCCGATACGTGCGGCCAGGTAAGTTTATCCATGGCAATCGCCTTTAACCATTTGTCTTTCGATTCATCCAACGAAACCCCGAAAATTTCAAAGCCTTTGTCTTTGTACAGGTTGTACATGCGCACCACGTTCGGGTTTTCCTGCCGGCACGGGCCGCACCAGCTCGCCCAAAAATCAATTAACACGTATTTGCCGCGCAATGATGACAAGGCTACGCTCTTGCCATCCGGCGTCGGCAGGCTAATATCCGGGGCTGGCTGCCCCAAGGCTAAATTGCGTAAGCCGCTTAATTTGGTGGTAAGGGCTTTGGTATATTTAGAATCCGGTAAGGTTTGGTTAAAGGTGGTAGCCATGCTATCGGCAAAAGCAAATTCCTCATCCGGATTGATAAGGCTTAAAGTAGCAAAAGCAGATACCACCGATTTGGGATTGGTCCGGATAATATTTTTAATTTGGGCGGCATTTTGTTTTTGCATAGCCATAAATTTTTGCTGTAGCACCGGCAGCGAATCGGTTTGCCCGGCATTCTGTGCCGCTGCAAACCGTTTCTGTAGATTGGCACCGTTTGCCTGAATTTTATCCAGCATCGTCAGCATAGTTTTCAGTTGCGATGATTCTTTGGAGCCTTTAACAGAATAGGTTTGCCGCATATCTTTAGCATCGGCCGCTACCTCAATTCGTTGGGTATCAATTACC
>JAQBNV010000422.1 GCA_028288395.1 Adhaeribacter sp.
TATGGGGTAATTCTTAAAGAGAAAGGTAAAAAGAAATTCAAACTTAAAAAAAGTATCGCTACCGTAAGCATAAATTTTAATATTCCTGCTTGTTTTAACCTCCTGAAGAGAGAATATATTCAGAAAATATTTAGCTAAGATTATCGGATAGTCAATATTGTGGTGCATTAACGCATTTGTCCTAAAACTTTTCTGAACACTCCGGCTGCGGATGTGCAGCATAAAGCATAATCGTTTCCGATCTGCACCTAAAATATATGTAACGGCCACAGCAGCTTTATTAATTAAGACTTTCGCATAAATATTGCCCAAATAGTTAATAGAGCTGTTGTTCCGTGTTTTAACCATGGCCGTCCGACTAAGGAATATTTAACAATAATTTTCTTCCACTCCCGCCAGCGTTTAGTTGGTGTGTACCGATGAAAGGAAGTTTTGGACAGCCTGCCAGTTGAAAACTGGCCTTGTTTTTTAGGTCCAAGTTACACTTCGTTAATACAGAACCAGATAATGTAATAATTCTTTCTTAGCCTGACGGCTATGGTGTTTTAACCGGCAAGTTGTTAGTCAAGAAACGCGGTAAGGTTGGCTTTGCGCAAGTCCTGATATTTATAAACCAAAACAGATTTGGTTGGTTTACAAATATCTTGATGCTGATATTAAAGTTAAAAAGGAGGTGTTGAGAGAAATTGTTTAAAATAAAAATAATTATTTTCTTTAAAACAATTTCTATTTAAGCATTAATCATTTGTAAGTCAAATAGTTAAATCAAAATAAATATTTACTCTTTTTAGTTCATAAAATTATGAACTTAGTGAACCATGTACTACCTTTGTGACGTTAAATAAGGGTAACAATAACAGAAACGAATAATGATTTTTAATTGTAAGCCCAAAATAGTGCTGACGGAAAAGCAAAAAGCACTAATTGAGAAAATTGGCATCAGCTTCGAAAATGAGGGATCACAACCTGTACCGGCGCGTATTTTGGGACTATTATACGTGTCGGATAAACCAGAACTTACTTTCGATGAGATTACCGAGGCGTTACAAATAAGCAAAAGCGCTACCAGCAATGGAATAAATTTGTTATTGCAAATGCAACGCATCGAATACACGACTTTCTCCGGCGATAGAAGACGCTACTTTCGGTTGAAAGTTTCTAACTGGCGGGATGAGTTTCGAACTAAAATTGATACAATGGCTGGATTTAATGTGCTTTTGAGAGAAGTCTTAGAGGTACGCACCAAAGAAACGCCCGCGTATAATGCCAGCATCAAAGAACTGGTCGATTTTCTGGATTATGTGTTCCAGAACCTGCCCCTTTTGCTTCAAAAGTGGGATCAGGAAAAAAAAGACAGACCTTAATTTTTCATTCTTCTATTTCCCTATTTCCGAACTTCTAATAAAACTTAAAACAATTACCGTGAACAAGAAACTTTTGTCTCTGGTCATAATGCTTACTGCATTTTGGCCGGCATTTTCGCAAACCCAACCGCCTACTCCTGCGGCAAAGCTTAGCTTACAGGAAGCTGTAAAATTTGCCCTGGACAACAATGAAAACATAAAAAAAGCGGCTTTAGATGAAAAAAGCGCTGAATTTAAAATAAAAGAAACCAAAGGCTCCGGCTTGCCGCAACTGACTGGTAACGGTCAGCTGAATACTTTCCCCGCTTTGGCTACCCAATTACTGCCCGGCGAATTAGCTGGTCAGCCTGGTACGCTCATTCCGGTTCAATTCGGTACCAAATACAATGTATCGGGCGGTTTGGATTTACAGCAGTTAATTTTCCGCAAGTCTTTTTTTGTAGGACTCGAAGCTGCTAATACTACCCGGGAACTTTATGCTTTACGCCGGCAATTAAGCGAAGAAGAAATAATATATAATGTAGGTTCGGCTTATTTACAGATGCTGCAAACAAAAGAGCAGTTTAATACCATTGATGCCAACTTTAAAAGGCTGGAACAACTGGAAAAAATATTGAATCTGCAATACCGAAACGATGTGGCTACCAAGGTGCAGGTAAACCGGGTAACGGTAAATAAAACCAACCTGGAAAATCAGCGGCAAACGCTTACCGCCGCTTTCGATCAGCAGAAAAACGCGCTGAAATTCTTTATGGGCTTACCCATGGATCAGGATATTCAGATAACTGATTCGGTAACGGTATTGGATGCCGCCGTGCCGGTGCAGGATGATGCCAGTTCTATTTTGGCCGACCGGATTGATTTTAAGTTGCTGACTACCCAGAAAATGCTTTACAAGCTGAACGTGAAAAATATACAGGCAAATTACTATCCTTCCTTATCGGGTTTCGGGCAGTTTAGCAGCAATGCGCAACGCAACGAGTTTAACTTTTTCGATAGCCAACAGCCCTGGTTTAAAGCTGTTACCTTGGGCGTACGTTTAAATGTGCCTATTTTCGATGGCTTTCAGCGCCGGAACCAGATTAAGCAAGCCCAAATAGAAGTAGATAAAGTAGAACAGGATATTAAGTTGCTGACCCGGAATACCCAGATGGCTTTGCTGAATGCTAATACGCAAATGCAAACCAGTTTGTCTTCTATCCGGGCGCAGGAACGCAATGTGGCGCTGGCCCAGGAAGTTTACCGCAATACCAACGAGCTTTACAAAGAAGGCTTATCGCCGCTGACCGATTTATTAGATACCGAAGTAAGCTTACGGGAAGCACAAACCAACCTGAACAACGAAAGGTTGAAATTCCAGCTGGCGCAGCTGACGTATTTACAAGCGAAAGGAAATTTAAGAATATTAATTAAGTAGTATAAAACCTAAAATGAAAAAGATTATTTATATCATTATTGCAGTAGCTATTGTTGGATTTGGCGCTTACACGCTCATCAATAACAAAAAAGAAATGGCTACCGAAGCTGCAGTAGCCGAAATAAAAAGCGATGCTATTTCGGTAGTTGTAACGGAACCCAAAACCGGTAAACTGGATCGTTCTTTCTTCGCGCAGGGTAATTTTGAACCCATCCAAACCCTGGCTTTAATGTCGGAAACAACCGGTCAGGTGCAACGTGTTCTGAAACGCAAAGGCGACCGGGTAAGAGCCGGTGAATTATTGTTACAGGTAGAAGGGAATACCATGAGCGCCGATTTAGCTACGGTGCAGGCCAACTTAGAGAAAGCGCAGCGCGATTTAGGCCGTTTTGAAAACCTGGCTGCCGGCGAGGCCATCACCAAAAGACAATTGGAAGATGCCCGTTTAGCGGTTAGAACCTACCAGTCGCAATTAGTGGCAGCGAAACAACGGGTAAATAAAACCCGCATTACTTCGCCCATCAACGGCGAAATAAACGAAATATACGTGGAAGTAGGTTCTTACCTGGGTATGGCAACCAAACTTTATGATATTGTAAATGTAGACCGCCTGAAACTTAACGTGAAAGTAGACGAAGCCCAAGTATTGCTGATTAATAAAGGTGATAAAGTGAAGGTAAAAGCCAATGCCAGCGCCACCGGCGATATTCAGGGTAAGGTTACGGCTATTGCGGCCCAGGCCGATTACT
>JAQBNV010000423.1 GCA_028288395.1 Adhaeribacter sp.
GAAAAAACGTTAGCCATTGCCAATCCGGGCATGGATGTAAAGCAGATAGTTTTCGAAATAAAGAACTCTACGCAGGATGAGCAGGGAAAAAAAATGAAGACTTCTTTATTCTCGAAGCAATATTTAACCCCGGTTACCTTAGCGGTTTTATTTGCCTTTTTCAACCAGGCTTCGGGTATCAACGCCATTATATATTATGCTCCCCGCATTTTTGAAATGGCCGGTTTAGGTAAAAGCTCGGCCCTTTTATCATCCGCCGGTATTGGTTTAATTAACTTCTTGTTTACGCTTCTGGCCATTAACCTCATCGATCGCTTTGGCCGTCGTACGCTTATGCTAATAGGTTCGGTGGGTTTAATTATAACGCTTAGCCTGGTTGCCAAAGCTTTTTATTTCGAAGAGTTCGATTCCTTCTCTGTCCCGATTTATTTGTTTGTATACATCGCTTTTTTTGCTTTTTCGCAAGGTGCTGTGTTGTGGGTGTTTATTTCTGAAATATTCCCCAACCAGGTACGAGCCTCCGGTCAGGCCCTGGGGAGTTTTACCCATTGGATAATGGCTGCCTTAATTGCCTTTACCTTCCCCTACATCTCCGAAACACTCGGCGGCGGCAACACCTTCCTGGTTTTCAGCGGCATGATGGTACTACAATTGATATTTGTCTGGCGGTTAATGCCCGAAACCAAAGGCACCTCGCTGGAGCAAATTGGGCAAGCCGTTGTCATGCACTAATTATTTATATTCATTTTCACCCACTTATAAATTACAATCATGAATCACAAAATAATCTGTTTTGGGGAAACCTTGTGGGATATGCTACCCAGCGGTCACATGCCCGGCGGGGCTCCCATGAATGTAGCCATTCATTTAAAATATAATAATTACAACCCCATTATCATCAGCCGGGTTGGTACTGACGATTTAGGCGATGCCCTAGTAGATTTTCTAAAGAAGAAAGAAGTCTCTACCGAATACATCCAGGTTGGCAAAACGCATTTAACGGGTGTAGTTAAAGTTAATGTGGATGATAAAAATGAAATAAGCTACAAGATAGTAGAACCAGTGGCCTGGGATTACATCCAGTATGAGCCGGAAGTAGCCAAATTAATAGCCCAAACCGATGTTTTTGTTTACGGCAGCTTGGCCGCCCGCAGCAAAACTACCCGTGAAACGCTGCTGCAATATTTGCCCATCGCCAAACTAAAAGTGTTTGATGTAAATTTGCGCCCCCCCCATTATAATCCCGAGCGCATCCAGCTCCTGGTGCAGTTTGCCGACATCGTGAAAATGAACAATCAGGAACTGGAACTGATAATGGGTTGGTTTGGCCGGGCCGGAGTTGAGGAGCAGCAGATGGCTTATCTCCGCGAGAAGTTCGGGCTCCAAATGGTAATCTTAACGCGCGGCGAAAAAGGGGCTTCTGTTTTAACCGACGAAGGTTATTTCCAGCACGAAGGCTACAAGGTAGAGGTAGAAGACACCATTGGTAGCGGCGATTCTTTTTTGGCTACTTTCCTCAGCCATTACCTGCAAGCGCAACCAATGGCAGCGTGTTTAAGCAAAGCCTGCTTGGTAGGTGCTTTTGTAGCTTCTCGTAAAGGTGCCACCCCCGCTTACGACCCGCAAAATCTGGAGGCTTCCTTTGCCGAAATGCCTTCATAACGCCTGAATTCTTAAATATCTGAATTATCACCTAATAATTACTAATCTTAACCTTTAACACATGAAAAAAATCTTGTACTTAGCTATGCTATTTCTCTGTGCGGCGCAAATCCTGTACGCCCAGAATGGCATAACCGTATCCGGTAAAGTCAGTTCCGAAACCGGAGACCCCATGCCTGGGGTTAGCCTTGCCCTAAAAGGAACCACTTCCGGTACCACCACCAATGCAGATGGTACATTTTCGTTGCCGGTACCTAATCCCAATGCTGTGTTAGTGGTTTCCTTTATTGGTTATACCAACCAAGAGGTACCCATTAATAATCAGACTACCCTAAATATTACGCTGCAGCCCGATGCCAAGGCCCTGGAAGAAGTAGTAGTAACGGGCTACCAAACCCAGAAAAAAGCCGATTTAACCGGGGCAGTAGCTGTAGTAAACCTAACACAGGTAAAAGATATTCCGGCCGGTAACCCCATGCGTACTTTACAGGGGCGGGTACCCGGCCTTTACGTGGAGGCAACTGGTCAGCCCAACGGCGGCAACAGTCGGGTTTTAATCAGGGGTTTAAATACCTTAGGTGATCCCAATCCGCTTTATGTAATTGATGGGGTGCCTACTAAGGATGCGCAGGTATTCGCTAGTATAAACCCCAGTTCTATTGCTTCGGTACAGGTATTGAAAGATGCGTCGGCTGCTTCTATTTATGGGGCTAGGGCCTCCAATGGCGTAATCATTGTTACCACCAAGGACGGTAAAGGAAAAGAAGGACAGGAAAGAATATCGGTTCAATTCAATTCCAATGTTTCGGTGCAGTCGGAAAAGCCATGGCGGGAAGATGTGTTAACCGCCGAAGAGCGGGGTAGAGCCCTTTGGCAGGGCGCCGTTAATGACAGAACTAACCCGACCTCCGCCCTCTATACCTATGATTGGAATGGAGATTTTAACAACCCGGTACTGAATAAAGTAAATATTGTTCCTAATGTAGGTGGCGATCCGCTTCAACCTGCCGGCAATACAGATTGGCAAGATGCCGCTTACGAAAGAGCCATTGTTACCCAACAGGATCTGACCCTGACTGCTGGAACAAATAAAAGTAGTTTGCTCATTAACCTTGGGTATTTTAAGAATACCGGTATGCTGAAATATACCAATTTCGATAGGTATAGCACCCGCATTAATGCTTACACCACTTTCCTAAACGACAAAGTAAAAATTGGTGAAAATCTGCAATTATCCCGGTCATCCGAAACCCTGCAGGTAAACGATTTGGGCGGTGTGCCTACCACCGAACTAGCCGTTACATTGGCTCCTACTTTACCCGTGTTCAGAACGGATAGAACCTATGCCGGTCCGATTGGGGCTGGTTACTCCGACCGGAATAATCCGGTTCACATGCAATACCTAAACCAGTGGGATAAGAATAACCGCCTGAATGCCATCGGTAATGTGTATGCCGAAGTTATGCCTATAAATGGTTTGGTATTTAGAACCAGCCTAGGCGCTGATTATTCAAATGTCCTTTTCAAAAATATTGAACCGGCTTTTCAGGAGGGTTTTTTGGGAAGAAACATCAATAGTTTGTCGTTGCAGCAAGGCAATGAACTCACCTTAACCTGGACCAATACCGCTAATTATCAGTTTGAAGTAGGTCAGCATCGCATCAATGCCTTAGCCGGTACTGAAGCTATCCGCAACGACTTTCAGGCCTTCGGCGCTTTTCGGGAAGGCTTTGCCAATGAAGATGAAAACTATTATGTACTGAATGCGGGGACCGGCCGGAGCACTAATAATGGTACAGTTACGGGTTATCGCTTATTCTCCTTATTTGGTAAAGTTAACTATGCTTACGGTGAAAAATATTTAGCTTCGGCTACGCTGCGCCGTGATGGTTCTTCCAGGTTTGGTTCCGAAAACCAATTTGGTTTGTTCCCGGCTTTTACCCTGGGCTGGCGGATTAATGAAGAAGAATTTCTCAAAAACGCTGGCGCTATTTCCAATTTAAAATTAAGAGCCGGTGTAGGCCGGGTAGGCAACCAGGAAATCGGCAATGTTGCCCGTTATGGTTTGTTCCAACCTAATTATGGCACCTTGTTTAATAATGGCATTGGGTTTCCCGGTGAGTGGTTAAATGTAGGAACGGCCTATGATTTGAATGGGTCTAACCAGGGAACCTTGCCTTCCGGCTACGTCCAGATTCAAGGTGAAAACCAAAGTTTGAAATGGGAATCAACCGAAGAATTAAACGTGGGGGTGGATTTCGGTTTTGTAAACGAAAAGTTATCCGGCTCTTTCGATTATTTCACCCGTCAAACAGAAGATATATTAATTCAGCCTCCGATTGCTAGCGCGGTGGGCGAAGGAAGAGTAAAGTGGCTGAACGGTGCTACTAAAAGTAATAAAGGCTGGGAAATGTTGCTGACCTACCAGAACACCACGCCGAGTGGTATAAATTACACCATTAGTGGCAATGCCGCTCACTTCAGAGATAAAATAACCGAGCTGCCGGCAGAAGTGCGTACGGCTTATCCCGGCAGTGTGGAAAAATCAATCATCGGGCAATCGCAACTGGCGGTATTTGGTTATAAAACAAGCGGTATTTTCCAGAACCAGGCCGAAGTAGATGCCCACGCCACCCAAACCGGAAAGGATGTAGGCAGAATTCGCTACGTAGACCTTAACAATGATGGCGTAATTAATGCTTCGGACCGGGATTGGATAGGAACCTTGTTGCCGAGTCTGGAATATGGTTTAAGGATAGATGTCGCTTATAAAAACTTTGATTTGTCCGTTTTTGGTTCCGGGGTAGCCGGTAAAACCGGGTTCGACCCTGCCCGGCAATTTAACTCCTTCCTTACGGTAAATCAGAACAATGGGCCCGGCGTGCTGGGTGCCTGGACTCCTCAGAATTCCAGTTCCAACACACCGATGTTATCCTTGGTGAATAAAAATGACGAATTCCGGACTTCTGATTTCTTTATGGTAAATGGCTCTTATGCCAAATTGAGGAATGTGCAGTTAGGCTATTCGTTGCCGGAAACGCTTGTTTCAAGAGTAAAGATGCAAACGCTGCGTTTTTATCTGATTGGTCAAAATCTGTTTGCCATTAAAAGCAAAGAATATTTAGGTAAAGACCCCGAAAGAATTGGTGGTTTTGGTAACTGGCCGCAACCTACCTCTTACACCTTAGGCGTTAACGTCGCATTTTAATTAAAAACTGCATTTATAATCATGAAAAAGAACATATATAAAATATTTATAGCCTCCGCTTTAGTTTTATTCTCTGGCTGTAAAGATTATCTGGATTACGAACCAAAGGGAACCCTGACGGCCGATCAGCTCACCACCCCGGATAAAGTAGACCAATTGGTAACTGCCGCTTACGCAGCCATTGGTAACGATTTTTGGGATGGACCCATTACCAGTATGTGGGCTTACGGAAGTGTACGCTCTGATGATGCTTATAAAGGTGGCGGAAGTGTGGGCGATGTGGGCGAATACAACACGTATGAACAATATAACCTGGTTACTCCTACCACTATTGGTAATGCCAACAACACCTGGACCCGGGCTTACGGTGCTATTTCAAGGGCTAATTTTGCCCTAAAGGCACTTGATGGCTTAACCGAGGCAGATTTTGAGAATAAAAAGATGCGCCAGGGCGAACTGCGTTTTTTAAGAGGTCACATGCATTTTCTGCTGAAAGTATTATTTAAGAACATCCCGTACATTGATGAAACCCTTTCGGAAGAAGATATATTAACGGTATCTAACCGGCAGTATACAAATGATGAGCTGTGGAATAAAATTGCGGAAGATTTTCTGTATGCCATTGATAACCTGCCAGAAACTCAGTCGCAGATAGGCCGGGCCAATAAATTGGCGGCTAAAGCTTATCTGGCTAAGGTGCGGCTTTACCAGGCATATCAGCAGGATGAGACCCATAAAGTTACCAGCATTAACCCGCAAAGGTTAAACGAAGTAGTAGCATTAACCACTGAGGTAATCAATTCTAATAAATACCGGTTGCAGCCTGATTTTGCCGAAAACTTCCTGTACGGATTTGACAATGGACCAGAATCGGTATTTGCGGTTCAGTTTTCAATCAACGACGGAACTGCCATTGGCCGGCTCAGTATGGCCACAAGCTTGAATTACAGCCTGGCGCCGCAATATGGTTGCTGCTGGTTCCATATTCCGTCTCAAAACATGGTAAATGCCTTTAAAACTACCGCCGCTGGCCTGCCGCAATTCGATACTTTTAATAACGAGGTTTTAACTGATGCCGACCTTACGCCGACTGGTAAACCCGTTGACCCCCGGCTTGATCATACGGTAGGTGTTCAGGGGCACCCCTTTAAATACAATCCTAGCGTTCTTTACAACCATAGTTGGGAAAGGATTCCGGAATTGTATGGCGGCTATGGCAACATGAAAGAGCAGCAGGAGGCTACCAGTTCCAGTTTTAAAAAGGTAGGTCCATTTTATGGCAGCGCTAAAAATATTGATATTATCCGGTATGCGGATGTGCTGCTTTGGCAAGCCGAAGCGCTTATTGAATTAGGTAGACAGGATGAAGCTTTACCCCTTATCAATCAAATAAGAGCAAGGGCAAAAAACAGTACCGGCCGTACGAAACTGGCTAACGGCACTAATCCGTCTAACTATAATATCGGTGAATATGTAAACGGCGTAAATATCACCTGGAACCGGGAAAATGCCCGCAAAGCCTTGCAGTGGGAAAGAAGGCTGGAATTCGCAATGGAAAGTCCCAGGTTTTTCGATCTGGTACGGTGGGGTATTGCGGCAGAAACCTTGAACGCTTATCTGAATGTAGAAAAAACCAGGAAAACGTTTTTGTCGGCGGCAAAATTCACCAAAGGCAGGGATGAATATTTTCCGATTCCGCAAAGAGAAATTGATTTTACCAAAGGTTTATACGTGCAAAATCCCGGATACTAATTCTCAGAAAAAACCAGGATAAATATTCTCCTATCCCACAGAAACAAATTGGCTTTAGTTAAAAATGCTTTTAGCAATTAAGTAAAAAAGAACAAATTAATTAACCGGAAAGCAGGCCAAATTTCAGAATACGCTTTGCTTTCCGGGTTATTTAACTATAAATTCAGATATGAAAAAGATAACCTTAGGCATTGCCTTGTGTGGGCTCCTTTATAGCTGTACTTCTAAACAAACTACTTCAGAAGGCACCGATACCACTACCAGCGATAAAAATCAGACCGAAACCATTAATCCTACTACTGCTACTTTCGATGAACTGCACCGGCCACAGTTTCATTTTACCCCGCCCGCCGGCTGGATGAACGACCCCAATGGTATGGTTTACCACAACGGCGAGTACCACTTGTTTTACCAGCATAACCCCGACAGTACCGTTTGGGGACCGATGCACTGGGGCCACGCCGTGAGTAAAGATATGATAAAATGGGAGCACCTGCCCATTGCTCTTTACCCCGATAGTTTAGGTACGATATTTTCCGGGAGTGCCGTGGTAGATAAAAACAATACTTCGGGTCTGGGTACGAAAGATAATCCGGCTATGATAGCCATTTATACTTATCATAATGCCGACGGGGAGAAGGCCGGCCGTAAAGATTATCAAACCCAGGGCATTGCTTACAGCCTGGATAATGGACGCACCTGGACGAAATACAAAGCTAACCCGGTATTGAAGAACCCCGGCATAAAGGATTTTCGGGACCCGAAAGTATCGTGGTATGAGAAAGGGCAGAAATGGATAATGACCTTAGCCGTTATGGACCATATTAGCTTCTACTCCTCTAAAAACCTGCTCGACTGGACAAAAGAAAGTGATTTTGGCTCTGATATTGGCGGCCACGGCGGGGTATGGGAATGCCCGGACTTAATTAAAATGCCCGTAACTGGTACCAACGAAGAAAAGTGGGTGCTGATTGTAAATATTAACCCGGGCGCACCCAACGGCGGCTCTGGAACCCAATATTTTGTTGGACAGTTCAATGGTAAAAACTTTGTACTGGATAATAACTTTAAAGCACAGTTAACCGGCCAGAGTAATAAGCCGGGCTCTGTTAAAAAAGGGGAAGGCATCTGGCTGGACTATGGCATGGATAATTATGCCGGCATCACCTGGTCTAATGTACCGGAATCGGATGGGCGGCTTTTGTTTATTGGTTGGATGAGTAACTGGAAATATGCGAACGTGGTACCCACCGGGAAATGGCGCAGCGCAACTACCATTCCCCGCACCTTAACTCTGGAAAATACACCGTCCGGCTTACGCCTAGCTTCCACCCCGGTAAAAGAGCTGCAGAATATTTACGGAGATACGCATCAAATTCCGGCCCAAAGGGTAATGGGCACTCTCGAAATTTCCGAAAAATTAAATTTAAACACGTCCACTTATGAAGCGAATTTAAACCTGGAAACAGGTGGAGCAGGAAACGGCTTTGCG
>JAQBNV010000442.1 GCA_028288395.1 Adhaeribacter sp.
GGATCCGGACGCCCACTGGATTGAAATAAACAATGATATCCCAAAAAAATAGCCTATGGTAACTACCAATTGCACCGGCAAAAAAAAGGCAGGCGCCACCGAAGTGGCGCCTGCCCCGAAAAAAGGAATTTATGAAAACAGTAATTTATTTATAGCAATATTTTTGCCACAATTACCCCAACTACTGCTAGGCAACAAATTATTTATCTGCCGGATACCGATCTCTCATTTGCTGCTCTACCATCCAGCCAGGATACATTTTTTCAGGTTGACTCACCGTATTTAGTTTAGCTAGTTCATCGGAGGTTAAATGAAGGCTGGCTGAGTGTATATTGGCCTGCAGTTGCTCCGGTGTTTTAGCCCCAATAATAGTACTGGTTATACCGGGTTGCTGGCGAACCCAGGCCAATGCAACTTCGGCCGCCGATACCTGGTAGCCGGCTGCAATGGGCAGTAGTTCATCAATGATATCGTAGGCCCTTTCTTTATTTATAACCGGAAAATCAAAGTTATCGCGCCGCGACTGGCCACCAGTATTAGTTTGGTCGCGGGTGAATTTCCCGGACAGAAAACCGCCTGCCAGCGGGCTCCAGGGCATAAACGCCAGGTGCTGGTCGTGGGCCAGGGGCAATAATTCGTGCTCAACATCGCGGTTAGCGGCCGCATAGAAATATTGCATGGCTACAAATTCGTGCCAACCATGTTTGCGGGCAATTCCCAGCGCTTTCATTACCATCCAGGCGGGCCAGTTACACACGCCTACGTAGCGCACTTTGCCGCTCTGTACCACATCATGCAGCGCGTGCACCACCTGCTCTACCGAAGTTGCCACATCTACGCCGTGGACATAAAGTAAATCAATGTGGTCGGTTTGCAGGCGGATCAAACTCTCTTCTACGGACTGAAATATATGATAACGCGAAAGCCCCAGTTCATTTACGCCCGGTCCCATGCGGCCCCGCACTTTGGTAGAGATAAACAGACTGTGCCGGTCCAGGCCTATCTGCTTTAAACTTGCTCCCAGCAGTTGCTCCGACAAACCGTAAGAATATACATTGGCCGTATCAATAAAATTAATGCCCGCATCAACCGCCGTTTTCATCAACACATTAACCTCCTCTTGCTGTTGCCGGCCAATAGCTTCCCAGTAACCCTGACCTCCAAAGGTCATGGTACCAAAACAAAGTTCCGATACCAGCACCCCGGTATCGCCTAATAAATTGTATTTCATAAATTTCGGATTAAAGGTTATGTATGTGCTAAGACTAGATAGCAGTAATTTTACGGGTGATTACTTTTAAGGGTCTTGGTTTTATAAAATAAATTATACCCGCTCGCCGCCCGCGGATTTATTTCTTTAAAATTATCCTGATTACCAGATTTTGAAAGATATTATTGGGTAATAAATAATAATCTGATAAACCTTAACTGAATTAAGAGCAAAAAGTAAATAAATTTGAAATTGGTTATTGAATCTTGGAATCTAACACAATCTTTAATCTCTCTATTGTTATAACAATAACCGAACTCATCGTAATATTTCTGTAAGTGCTTAGGGCTTATGTTATGATATATACCTATTATACCTCTTTTTAACAAGCTCCAGAAAACCTTAAATGTTATTGGTGTGCTTGTTCCCTATGGTAATATAATTACCTTCAGTATGCTTAAGACACAACTATATTAGTTAATTTTTGATTAGCGAAAACATTAAGGTATTTAAAGCCAGCAATTCTCACCCTTTTTTAAAAGGGTGTACATCCTTTTAAAGCAAATCTATTGTTTAATAAACAAAAGATAATTAGCTTGCTGCAATTAATTAATGACACCAACACCACAGCGAGCTAGATTATTCCTTGGCTTACAAGCAAACCATGAAACGCAAATATTCTATAATGAGCTAATTAAGCTAGATAATAAAGGTATTTGTGAGGTTCTAAATTCTATTAGCAAATGGTCAAAAAATGAGAGTTTAGGAAAAAAAACTTTTGAAAGTTATTCCAGTATTTATCCGGGTTTAGGGAGGTGGCGCATTAATAATTACAGGATATATACCTTGCACCATGGCAGGAACGTTTATATTTTACTATCTGTTTACAAAAAGACAGAACAAAATTTACCAGATTCGGTTAAAGAAAAAATAATTAAGAGGGCTAAGTATTATGAAGCAAATCTTAAAGAAACAATTGAAGAAAAATACAAAAACGACAGGCGGGTCAAGTAGGACCGGAGCTTATCATGTAGTTGGTCAGCCTGTAAAAATCACCCCAATATCTATATCAGGTTTTATCAATTTAGGGGTAAAAAATAAAATTTCTCTTAATTATATATACGGTAGTAGTGAAGTTACTTTGCCTAATATTTCATATAAAAAAAACAATTATAATCTCCTAATAGCGCATACAAATACTAATATATTGCCAAGTGTTAAAAAGAAACACAATCAGGAAGAAAAAGATTTTACAATGAATGATAAAGAGTGGATTGATAAAATAAATGCTAAATCAATTACGCTAAAAGATATACTCTAAATAAAAAGGCCACTCTAACCAGTGGCTTTTTTATTTCCTACCTTATCCCAACTGATATGTAGTTACTTTAAATTCAGATAAGGCTTCTCTATGATATAAGTGGCAAGCAACTGCTTTAAAATGCTTATTCAATATTTACCAAAGGAACACAGTGTATAAATAACCATTAAACAGGAGAGTGTAAAACCAACTGTGTCAGTTAAAGGAAAGGGGAAAAAAATTACTTTAACTTCACAGTTTACAATGGAACAAAACGAGAAATTTGACTTTAAGGCTTTCAAGCAGGAAGCCATCCAGGGATTATATGCGGGCAAGCCGCTGAATGGAGAAAAGGGCATCTTTGCG
>JAQBNV010000443.1 GCA_028288395.1 Adhaeribacter sp.
AAGCACAAAAGCTACTTCAGGGAAATTACTACAGCAACGGAAATGGGAGAAATAAAAAGACCCAAAAATGAAAGCCTAAATCAAGAAAAACCCTTAAATCCACAACTTTAGTCCGACAGGCTCCTAGAGCTGTAATTTGGTAAGCAGATTAAATAAGTATAAGATTTAGTTGAACGCTATTTATAAGCTGGTTAAACCAAATTATACGAAATCGCATGAACAAGCGGCCATTCTGGATGTAACTTAAAGCCGGTAGGTTTTGAAACCTACCGGCTTTGCTTCACTTTTTAGGTCAGCTTTACGGCAGCTTGTAAATGTGAAATGGTATAAATACCAAATATTAATCTCTGCTGTATGTGAAAGTAAATTATTTAAGCAGGGGTGCTAAAGGTACGGAATTAACTTCCGCGCCTTTAAATATTGTTCAACCAGGAATTTCCACAAGATTATAAAAAACTAGTCTGGTACTGGTATTCGGATGGTGTAAATCAAATGGTTGTATTAAGGTCAAAAGTTTCGAGATAATGGGCAACCCGCTGCACAAACATGCCACCCAAGGAGCCATCAACCACCCGGTGATCGTAAGAGTGCGACAGAAACATGAAATGGCGGATTCCTATTAAATCACCTTCGGGGGTTTCGATAACAGCGGGCTTTTTCTTGATGGCACCAAAGGCCATTATGGCTACCTGCGGCTGCAAAATAATAGGTGTTCCCATGATATTGCCAAAAGTGCCTACGTTAGAAATTGTATAGGTGCCATCTGCTAAATCATCGGCACCCAATTTATTCGTGCGTGCCCGGTTGGCCAAATCGTTTACCCTTTTGGTTAAGCCGTTCAGGTTTACCTGATCGGCTTTTTTTATAACCGGAACAATCAGGTTGCCCGAGGGCAGGGCCACAGCCATGCCAATATTTATATCCCGCTTCTTAATAATGGTATCGCCTTCAACCGAAACGTTTATCATTGGAAAATCTTTGATGGCTTTGGCTACCGCTTCTATCAGAATAGGGGTAAAGGTCAGCTTTTCGCCTTCCCGTTTCTGATATTGGTCTTTGTTCCGGTTCCGCCACAGCACCATATTGGTAACATCGGCTTCTACAAAAGAAGTTACGTGCGCCGAAATGCGCTTGCTTTCTACCATGCGCTGCGCAATCATTTTGCGCATGCGGTCCATTTCTATTATTTCGTTTTGTCCGCTAACCGAAACCGCTGGTTTAGTCGTTGCCGCCACAGCTGGTGCCGGGGTGTCTTCGGCGGGTGCCGGGGCCTTGTAGGGTTCTGCACGCTGGGTTTTGCGGTTTTCGAGATAAGCCATTATATCGTGCTTTGTAACGCGGCCTTCAAGGCCGGAGCCGGGAACCTGATCCAGTTCTCGCATGGCAATACCTTCCTGGCGGGCAATATTCATTACTAGCGGGGAATAAAAGCGGCCTTCCGTTACACCCAACCGTTCGGCTGCCGGTGCCGGAGTAGGCATCGGTGGGGCAACTGCGGGTACATCGTTATCGGGAGTTGGTGCCGGTTGGAGGTTGGCTCCGAGGTTGGCCTGGGTAATATGCGCATCCGGATGCTGAATATTTTCTCCTTCTGCAGTCTGAATAATGGCAATCACTTTACCAACGGCTACTACGTCGCCTTCCTGGGCTAATAATTCGTGCAAAGTGCCGGCCTGAATAGCAGGTACCTCGGTATCAACTTTATCGGTTGCTACTTCCAACACCGATTCGTCTTCTTCTATCGGATCTCCTACTTTTTTAAGCCATTTAAGAATGGTGCCCTCCATGATACTTTCTCCCATTTTGGGCATCAACATTTCTACCAGTGCCATTTATTTTTGTGATTTAATGTTTGCATTTATTTCGCCCCGCCACTAAGGCAAAAAAGTTGCGGCTGCGGCCCGGAAGCCTCCAAAGGTATAAAAATATTAATTACCTATACGCCCAAAATTGCTTGCCTTACCAGATTTAAAGCGGTATAGGTGGTATATTCTATATTTAACAGGCGGTCTTTGTTATAAAATATTTTTTTGGCTACGGTTTTTTCGGCATCGGCATAAGCCACCCAAACCGTGCCCACCGGCTTTTCGGTAGTACCACCGCCCGGGCCCGCAATGCCGCTGGTAGCAATGCCAATATCAGTATTAAGGAGTTTACGCACATTAGCCGCCATCTGGGATACGACTTCTTCACTGACGGCTCCGTACTGCGCCAGATCTTCGGCGCTTATGCCCAATTGATTAATTTTTACGTGGTTGTGATACGCCACCACGCTGCCCATAAAATATTCGGAAGAGCCGGCCATGCTGGTAAGTTTATGAGCCAGGTGGCCGCCGGTGCAGCTTTCGGCCGTAGCAACGGTAAAGCCTTTCTCTTTAAGTAAGTTGCCCACAGCTTCCGGCAGCGGAATTTCGCCTAGGGCAAAAATATGTTCCGGAATTAAGGTTTGTAACTTTTCTACTTGTTCGTTTAGCTGGGTTTCTAAATCCACTGTTTCTGCGGCCTGTCCGGTAAGCCGTAGCCGGACGCCTGCCAGCGAAGGCAGGTAAGCTAGTTTTATAGGAGCGGGCAGGGCATCTTCCCAGTTGGCAATTTTTTCGGCCAGGAAAGACTCACCAATACCAATGGTTTGAATTACTTTGTGGATAATCTGGTTGCCGCCGGCGCGTTTTTGCAGTTCAGGTAAAACGGTATCGGTCATGATGCGCTTCATCTCAAAAGGTACGCCCGGCATCGAAATGTATATTATCCCTTCTTCTTCGAACCACATGGCCGGCGCTGTACCCAGTATATTGGCAACGGGTTTGCAGTTGGCGGGTAACAAGGCCTGTTGCCGGTTCAGCTCGGTCAGTTCGCGTCCCCGCGAAGTGAAAAAACTGGTTACGTGTTCCAGTGAACCTTCGTCCATCACCAGTTGCGTATTAAAATAGCGGCAAAGCGTGTGTTTCGTCAGGTCATCTTTGGTGGGACCAAGGCCGCCGGTAATTAATATCACATCGGTTAAGGGTTTCAGGGCGGTCAGGGTTTCTATAATATGATCGGGATTATCCGAAATAGAAGTAATTTGCCGGACTTTAACACCTATTTTTGCCAGTTCCGTGCCCAGCCAGGCCGAGTTGGTGTCCACAATCTGGCCGTAAAGTATTTCATCCCCAATCGTAATGATGTCAGCAAGCATAAGTTAGTTTTTTGGTTCGATTTATGCAGAAACGAAAATATTATAATTATAAAGTAACAGTTTGATTTTATGAGAACCTACGTGATACCCGCATTGTTTTTTCTTTCTTTGGGTTTGTCTTCCTGCGCCACTACCTACCAGGGTTTAAATATTCCTTCCTCGGTAGGTGAAGCCGTCTTAAAGAATGCTCCGGTAACCGATGCCGAAGTAGCCAGCGGTTTAAAAGAAGCTTTATCGGTGGGTATTGCCAAAGGGGCTTCTACAGCCGCCCAACCCGACGGATACAATAAAAACTCCCTAATCCGGATTCCCTTTCCGCAGGATGTAAAGAAGGTCGAAAGTACCTTACGCGCCGTGGGCATGGGTAGTTTGGTTGATAATTTTGTTTTATCGCTGAACCGCGCGGCCGAAGACGCTGCGCAGAGTGCGAAACCTATATTTTTAGACGCCATAAAAAAGCTGACGATCCGCGACGTTTGGGGCATACTGACCGGAGGCAAAGATGCCGCTACCCAATTTCTGAAGCGTACTACCAGCGACGAATTAATGATAGCTTTTACTCCTAAAATTCAGGCTTCACTGGATAAAGTAAATGCAACTAAATATTATTCCGATGTAATTGGTACCTACAACAGTATCCCGACGGTACAACGGCTCAACCCCGATTTGACGGGTTATGCTACTCAAAAAGCCATCGATGGTTTGTTTTTACTTGTAGCCCAGGAAGAAGCCAATATCCGGCAAAACCCGGTTGCCCGCACCACCCAACTGTTAAGAAGGGTTTTTGCAAAGCAGGATAATCCATAGTACCTCTTATATCTTTTAAAAATGCATCAGCATTGGTTGATGCCTTTTTTGTTTATGTCTAGTGGAATTCATTCTGAAAATTATCAATTAATTTTAATTTTTCAGTAGAAGTACCAGAAAAAGCCCCATAAAGGGCTTCGTTCATCAGGCTAAAAAAGGGAGTTTGGTTATAACAGGTATTATGTAAACCAAGGTTCTGATTAACCCAGTTGTTGATGTAACCATCTCACGTGTGGCCGGGTTATTATGAATAGCTACATCTAGGCTCTCCCGGTACTCTCGGGCTTCGGCGGCCATGGTCCATTTCGCACTGATGCCCATCCTTTCTATTTGGGAGTGTAAAACCAACTGTGTCAGTTAAAGGAAAGGGGAAAAGAATTACTTTAACTTCACAGTTTACAATGGAACAAAACGAGAAATTTGACTTTAAGGCTTTCAAGCAGGAAGCCATCCAGGGATTATATGCGGGCAAGCCGCTGAATGGAGAAAAGGGCATCTTTGCG
>JAQBNV010000445.1 GCA_028288395.1 Adhaeribacter sp.
GCCGGCTTTAAAACCACGATTTCCCGGTTACAAAACAAAGTAGTCGTGCAGGATTTTATTCAAAACAAGTGGCAACCCAACCTGGAGTTTAGTCAGCACATTCAGATGCTGGAAGACCTAGGCGCCGCTTACGTAAATTTTAACCACCAATTGCCGCACCAGATAAAACTGCAAACCGGTTTGCGCTACGAATATACCCACACCGATTTAACCACCATTGATAACCAGCCTGTGGTAGAGCGCCAGTACGGCAACTTGTTTCCGAGTATTTTTGTATCGCGTGATTTGACCAAGAAGAGCAGCCTGCAGGTTTCTTACAGCCGCCGGATAACCCGGCCTACCTATAACAACCTGGCTCCCTTCGTTTATTTCATCGACCCAAATACATTCTTATCGGGCAATACCAGCCTGAAGCCGGCCATTACCGATGCCCTGCAAACAACCTATCGGTTCCGGGAAAGTTATTTGTTGAGCCTGAGCTACAGTTACGATAAAACACCTATTGTGGGTTGGCAAGTGCACCTCGACCCGGCCACGAATAAACAGTATGCCCGGGCCGAGAACCTGAAACATGCGCATAATTATTCTTTCAATTTTTCTTTCCCGGTAAGCTTAACCAAGTGGTGGCAACTGCAGAGTAACTTTATGGGTGTCTGGATAAATAATACAGGCATTTACGATGGCCGGGAAGTCTCGCTGCAAAGTGGGTTTGGCCGGGTTAACTTAACCCAGACTTTTAAGCTGCCGAACAACTTTTCGGCGGAGCTATCCGGTTTTTACCAGACCCGTAGTCCTTTTGGCATCTCTTATATAAGAGCCCTCGGCGCTCTTAATGCCGGCGTCCAGAAAAAACTAAATAACGGCAAAGGTGTTTTCCGGTTATCGGTAGATGATATTTTCTGGACGATGCGGTTTAGTATTCTAACGGACCAGCCGGCTTTAAACCTGTATTCTGATTTTAATGGCATCTTCTCCGAGCCCCGGGTAGTGCGCCTCACCTATTCGCGCAATTTCGGTAACCAGAAAATGAAAGCAGCAGCCCGCCGCCAAACCAGCTCCGAAGAAGAACGGAAACGGGCAGGGGGTAATTAAATTTACGGTAGTGGGTGTTAGTCGCATAGCTCCCGGCTACCGAAAATATTGATACCGCGTTATAAAAGATTAAATCAACATGGACTTGGGGAATGGTTGCGCCCAGAAGAGCTATTTCATTTTTTAGAAACGCAGTTAATGTTTCAATTCTGGTAGATTTTATCCGCTTTAAAGCCAGTAAATCTTTATCGCCGGTTAATAAATAATCGGCTTTACCGTCTGCAGCCGGCGAAAGTAAAATTTGCCCTCCGGGTCGCGGCATACATCTATGCCGGAAATAACCGTAATTAAATCAGCGTCCTGGTCGAGCAGGTCCATTAGCGCTACGTCTCTTTGTTTAAAGAATTTCTTAAATTCAGGACGCTGGGTAACCTGGCTAAATTCGTCTAACAATTCCTGGCTAAATAGTAGCTGAACTATATTTTGGGTAATTAAACCGTCTGTTTTAGTATAGTCTTTGGTTATAAGAAAACTGATCCAGAGATTGGTATCCGGGATAATTCTCTTTGGCTTACTGGCCATAACACGCACTCCGCACCAATTCTACTTCTTTTGTTATTTCTTCCAAGCTGGGTGCCTTGTCTGATTTAGCCTTAACTTTTGCAGTGCATCCGAGAAACTATCCGGTGTTTTAAAAGCAATAAGATTTAAGTCCGCCAAATTCTTTAGGTTCTGCAGGACCTTTGGATTTAATATTTCTAGCTTACTGTTTCCATAAGCTAAATATACGAAATTATAGAGATTGGTTCTACAACCTTTAGGTGCTAATAGGCTACAAGTTAAGCTGGACTGGCCGCCTGCTTTTATCGCATCACCAAAACAGACCCTTTTAAGAATTAACCGAGCCCGACAGATGAAACTATCCGGTACAAATTATTTGTAAAACACCGGTGGCCAACCCGGAATATTACTTTCCCGCCGTTTGCATATAATCCAGCACCAGATTGCACATCGCCTTTACGCCCAGTTTAAAACCGCTTTCATCGAGGTAAAAATCAGGCGTGTGGTGCGAAGGAGCTTCTTCGGGCTTCTGGCCTTTGGGCATGCCGCCCAGAAAAAAGAAAAAACCCGGCACTTTCTCCTGGAAAAAAGAGAAATCTTCGGCCCCGGTAACAGGCGGACGCAGCAACACCTGGCCTGCCCCGGCGGCACGTTGCAGCGTGGGCAGCATTTTTTCGGTTAAAGCAGGGTCGTTGTAGGTAACGGGGTAGTGGGTGCCGTAGGGCAGCTGCACCTCGGCGGTAGCGCCGGCACTCTCGGCCGTTTTGGTGGCAACCTGTTTTACCCGCTGGATTATCATTTTTTCGTCGCCGGTGCTCAGGGCCCGGATAGTGCCTTCCATTTCTACCTGCTCCGGAATAATATTGGAGCGCACCCCGCCGTGAATAGAGCCAATGGTAACCACGCCCGGGTTTTGCGTCACGTTCAGGTTGCGGCTCACAATGGCCTGTAAATTGTTGATAATCTGGCTCGCCGCCACAATGGGGTCTACCGATGACCAGGGGTAAGCGCCGTGCGCCTGCTTACCTTTTACGGTTATTTTAAAGCTGTTTACACTGGCCATGGTGCCGCCGGGCCGGTACGTAAGTTGTCCTACCTCCGTCTGGGAATTAACGTGCAGGCCGAAAATAACGTCTACTTTGGGGTTTTCCAGCACGCCTTCCTTCACCATTAGTTGCGCACCGCCTTCTTCGCCAATGGGAGCACCTTCTTCGGCCGGCTGAAAAATGAATTTTACGGTGCCGGCCAAATCGTTTTTCATCGAAGCCAATATTTCGGCGGCGCCCATTAAAATAGCCACGTGGGAGTCGTGGCCGCAGGCGTGCATCACTCCTACCGGCTGGCCGTTGTAAGTCGTTTTAACTTTAGAGGCAAAAGGCAGCGGCACCCGCTCCGTTACCGGCAAAGCATCCATATCGGCGCGCAGGGCAATAACGGGCCCCGGTTTGCCGCCTTTTAAAATACCCACTACCCCGGTTTTAGCCACGCCGGTTTTTACTTCCATCCCTAGTTTTTTCAGGTGTTTGGCAACAATGGCGGCGGTGCGTTTTTCGGCGTTGCCCAGTTCCGGGTGCTGGTGAAAGTCGCGGCGCCAGGAGATAACCTTTTGTTCCAGCTGGTCGGCTGCCGGGTTGATGCGGGCGTCGAAAGGATGGTTCTGGCTAAAAGCCGGTAGGGTCAGGACCAGGGCTACTCCCAGGGCGTATATATTTTTCATGTATGCTTGATTTTTGAAAGGTTAAGATAATCTATTCTTTTTACAAACCCAGAAGAACAGATATGATGGGCTTTTGGCAAAACACCAATTACTAAAAAGCAGACAGGCGCTAGTGTTAAGCGAATCGTACTGGTGTCTATAAATTAATATAAGTCTTCACTTACTCACCAGCACTGGGTTGGCTATTACAAGTTAACGGCAGCAAAGGCATTACCGCAACTCCCCGCCTGTTTTAGGAGGGGCTGGGGGTGGCAATTTATTCTGACCGACCTGATAGCTTCTAAACAACTTTTAAACAAATATTCAATTCCCAGTACCGCTTTTATCCAAAATAATATTTACCTTAAACCATACGCGGGCAAGCAATAACTTGCGCGGATAAAAGATATATAACACGCCTAACCAGAAATATCATTAAACCTCTTGCCTGCTATGCGAAATCCTAAAACCAGTCTATCTGCTTTACTCCTGACGGCAGCCTTATGCGGAGCCACTTTTTCCTGTAAAAGCACCAAAGAAGCTTCTTCCGAAACTACTGCTAAAAAAGCTACTTCGTTTGAGTTGCCTTACGAAAAGTTTGTACTGGCCAATGGTCTGGAGGTGATTCTGCACGAAGACCATTCTGACCCCATTGTGGCCGTAGCCACCATTATGCACGTGGGATCCAGCCGTGAGAAACCCGGTAAAACCGGTTTCGCGCATTTTTTTGAGCACATGTCTTTCAACGATTCGGAAAATACGCCTGTGGGAGCTAACCGGAAACTCATACCCGAGTGGGGCGGCGAACGCAACGGCGGCACGTGGTCGGACGGAACAATTTATTACGAAGTAGTACCCAAAGATGCTTTCGATAAAATATTGTGGATTGATTCGGACCGGCTGGGATATATGATTAAAACCGTAACCGAAGAAGCACTAGCCCGCGAGATACAGGTGGTAAAAAACGAAAAGCGGCAATCCGTAGACAATGCTCCCTACGGCTTTACGAACGAAATTATCCGCAAAAATTTGTACCCCGCCGACCACCCCTATAGCTGGACCGTGATTGGCCAGTTGCCCGATTTGCAGTCGGCCACCTTGGCCGATGTAAAAGAATTTTATAACCAATATTACG
>JAQBNV010000449.1 GCA_028288395.1 Adhaeribacter sp.
TTTAAAGTAGCCAAAGATAATCCGGACGTAAGAGGGTGGCGTGTAGTTGGCTCAGACGGCGAAAGGTTAGGCTTGGTAAAGGACCTAATCGTTGATACCCAGGAAATGAAAGTGCGTTATCTGGCTTTAACCGCCGATAAACGATTTTACAATGATTCCTACGACCGTTATTTGCTGGTGCCGATAGGAGCAGCTGCCCTCGACAAAAAAGGTAGTAACGTTTTTGTTTCGAGTATTGATTCCCGCACCATTTTAAATTATCCTACTTACCAGGGTGGCCCAATAACAGAAGATTATGAATTGGCGGTAAGGAATGCTTCGGGTAATATTACCCCGGGCCAGCCGGTAACTGACAGAACTAATCTGAATACTACCGACCAGACTAACGCCGTAACGAATCAATACACTACCCCAGATACTGCAGCTACGGTGGCCCCGCAGCGGATCTCGAGTGATTTTTACAACGACGATAACTACAACGAAAACCGCTTTTATACTTCCAGCCAGACAGATAGGCTTGATGAGCGATCAGGGCTTTCGCGTGATAACGTAAACACAGACATCTACCCTGGCCGGACAGATACGACCGAAGGCAACCGTCCGAATGTGGAAGAATCAATATCTACAATTGAAAGACTGGAGCAACTGCGGGTGCGGGGTTCTATTACCGAAGATGAATTTAAAGTGCTGAAGAAAAGAGCGCTCGATTTATAAGCCTGAATATTGATCAAATTGCCTTGTTTTCTGCCAGCATATAAAAACAAAAGAGCTTCCGATAGGGAAGCTCTTTTGTTTTTGTATGTAATATTTAACCTTTAACGATTTTTTTATACCGTTTTTACTTCCTGTCCCAGGTAAACCGCCTTGGCTTTATCCCGCAGGTTATACTCCGATGACATCACTTCGGCATAGGCACCGGCCGTACGAATAGCTATAAAATCGTTGCGCTTGGTTTCCGGTAAAAACAAATCTTTGGCAAAACAATCAGTAGATTCGCAAATCGGCCCTACCACATGGTATTTTATTTCGGGTTTCTGGCTGCTCAGATTTTCAATTTTATGGTAAGCCTGATATAACATGGGACGCAGTAATTCGGTCATGCCGGCATCCAGAATAGCAAAATTAGTAGTAAGCCCTTTTTTAATGTACAGCACGCGCGATATTAAAGAACCGCATTGGGCTACCAGGGCGCGTCCCAGTTCAAAATGTACCTGCTGGCCCGGTTGAACTACTAAATGCTCGTTGAAAATTGAAAAATACGATTCAAAATCCGGAATGAGATGTTCTTCGGGGTAATAATAATCTACACCTAAACCGCCGCCAACATTCAGATGCGGTAAATTTATCTCCCGGCTAATAAACCACTGCTGCACTTCATTTACCCGGAGGCACAGGTTTTTAAAAACATTTAAATCGGTAATCTGAGAGCCAATATGAAAGTGAGTGCCTATTAAGGTTAAGTTGGGGCAGTTTTGTAAAAGCTCCAGCAAGCCTTCCAGTTCCCAAATGTTTATCCCAAATTTATTTTCTTCCAGACCGGTGGTAATAAATTTATGCGTATTGGCATCTACGTTGGGGTTAATGCGCAACGCAATGCGCGCGGTTTTACCTTGTTTTGCCGCCAGCTGGTTTATAACTTCAATTTCTTCCGACGACTCACAGTTAAAGCAGAAAATATTGTTTTTCAGGGCGAAATTTATTTCGGCATCCGATTTTCCTACTCCTGCAAATACTATGTGTTCCGGATCAAAATCTCGTTTCAGGGCACGTTTTACTTCGTTGCCACTCACACAATCGGCCCCAAAACCAAATTCTCTGATTAGTTTTAATATGGGCTTATTGCTGTTGGCTTTCATGGCGTAATGTACCTGAAAGTTGTATTTCGTCGCGGCAGTCCGGGCTTGTTCCAGGGTTTGGCGTAGTAAATCCAGATCGTATAAGTAAAAAGGAGTAGGCTCATTTTGCCAGTTCTCCACCAAATCTTTAAGCATGAGCAGGTTGTTCAGATTTCGAAAATACGCCTTCGTTAATGGCAAGCAGGGCCTGGTTCTTATATCTGGTTTTAACGAGTAAACTCAGGTTGTTTTTACTGCCACCGTAAGAAATCATGCGCAAAGGAATGGTTTCCAGTGATTTAAATATATTTAATACAGTACCGGGTCTTTCCTCAATAAAATCACCAACCAGGCATATAATAGAAAAATCCTGGTCCATTTCTACAGTGCCGAATTCCTTTAACTCCGCGATAATTTCGTTTATGTAACGGGTATTATCAATGGTTAAGGATACAGCTACTTCCGAAGTTGTAATCATATCGATAGAAGTTTTGTATTCTTCAAAAACCTCAAAAATCCGCCGTAAGAAACCATAAGCCAGCAGCATGCGCGATGATTTAATTTTAATGGCCGTAATACCGTCTTTGGCCGCAACGGCCTTGATGTTGCTGCCGCCGGTACGGGCCGAAATGGTTGTGCCGCGGGCTTCGGGCTGTAAGGTATTCAGCAGGCGCACCGGAATATTTTTTTGTTTGGCCGGCAAAACACTGGAAGGGTGCAATATCTTAGCCCCGAAATAAGCCAGCTCGGCTGCTTCGTCGAACGATAACTCCGCCACCGGATACGTGTTTTTTACAATGCGGGGGTCATTATTGTGCATGCCGTCTATATCGGTCCAAATCTGGATTTCGGCCGCATTGATGGCGGCGCCGATCAAAGAGGCCGAATAATCGCTGCCGCCGCGTTTCAGGTTGTCTATTTCGCCGAAGCTGTTGCGGCAAATGTAGCCTTGGGTAATAAATAAGTTAGTATCCGGATATTGCGCCA
Source organism: Adhaeribacter sp. (assembly GCA_028288395.1). GTDB lineage: Bacteria > Bacteroidota > Bacteroidia > Cytophagales > Hymenobacteraceae > Adhaeribacter. Next base: position 2,823 of record JAQBNV010000449.1, read on the forward strand.
AATCAAGCGGTAATTGCCGGGCGATAAAAGCCGTATCAGGCTCTTCATTTTCATCAATTTTCATGAAATTGAGGGCTGGCAACAACACCGAAGAAATATTGCTCTCTTCCAGGAAAAGCTGAAACAGCCCGGTTGATAGCAACTCGCCCTGGGCCAGAATACCTCTTTCTTCGTGCGAACTGAAATTGTCTTTTACCTTAGATTTTATGAATTCAAAATGCGACTGCACAAAGTCCAGCGCCTGTTGTTTATACTTATCTGATTTATACAGCTCATCGATGACCTGTTTATACGTCTGGTGTAATTCCTCGATTATGCTGGTTGCCTCGTCGGCCTTGTCTTTATACAGGTTCTCTGAAATTTGAACCAGTTTATTCGTGGTGCCCGACATAGCCGAAAGCACCACAATTTTGGGGTCCGGTGTATTGATTAAACTAGCCACCGACTTCATGTTGGTAGGGGAGCCTACGGAAGTACCGCCAAATTTTAAAACTTTCATGTAAAACAGTTTGGTTTTTTTATAAAGTGTCACAAAGGTAAACATTTATAAAAGTAATAGACAAAGGAAGGCTTTGTTTTCTGGGCCAAATATTCTGGAAAAAACTGCCTTTTTTCCAGAATATTTACCCAAACAGAAATATCTGCGTGTTTTTTTTCCTGGAACCACGTTAATACGACCTTAAAATTCATATTAAATTATTTAGCTGATAATATTACCGCCGCCGCATTACCGCCAAAGCCGGCGGCTAAAATCAATATCCGAGTAATATTTATTTCGGATTTATTTTCTAAAAAGCAGGCATACGGAAAAGGCAGCGGAACCTGGTGTTGCAGCAGGTGCACCGCGTATTCAAGGCTTAAACCGGCCGAAGCCCCCAGGGAATGGCCGACCAGCCATTTATTAGAAGTAAGCACGGGTAAGGATTCTCTACCAAAAACTGCTTGCAGCGCCCTGATTTCGGCTGCATCGCCCGCTACGGTACCCGGCGCGTGTAATATTACCAGGTCGATGGGGGCAGGGTTCTCGGCGCTCTGCAAGGCGCTCCGGATGGCTTTCTGAAAATGCAGTCCTTCTTTGGAAATACCGGTTTTGCTCGGAATGGCCTCGGTGGCAAACCCCACTGACTCCAGAATAATATTGGTTGGGTTTTTCTTGTTTAAGGCGGAAGCCGTTATTTTCTCCAGCGCAAACACGGCGGCGCCTTCCCCCAATACGAAAGTGTTTTCCTTTTCGGCGTTTAGCGGGCGGCAGGGAAACGGTGGCCGGCTATTTAGGCTGTAAATGCCGATGGCTTTCATCTGGGCAATGGTAAAAGGCGTGAGCGGCGCTTCAGCACCACCGGCCAGAAAACGAGTTGCCATGCCGGATTTTAACCAGGCAAAACCGTTGGCAATGGCCTGCAAAGTGGTGCTGCAGGTTACCGAATGGCTAATTACCGGCCCGTTGGTTTGCAGATCGTTGGCTACCCACGATGAAATATTACCCAGCGTAGTAACCGGCGAGGTTTGGGCAGAAACCTGACCTTCTTTTAAATATTCTTCCAGGTATTGTTCATAAAGGCCAGTAGCCCCCCGCGAAGAACCTATGTTTACCGCTACCTCCGCTTCGGTTTCCCAGCCTGCCGCCGCTACGGCCAGGCGCGCCGCGTACACTGCCATCAGCACCGATTTGTCCAGTGATTGGTAAGCTTTTTTCTCCCGGGCCAACTGGGCGAGCAATATTTCGGCCGCTTCGGGTAACGCGCCTACTGGCGTAATCACGCCCTGGAATTCCCGGTTCTGAAAAGCCGGTAAACCGGACTGGTAAGCCGCCGCTACTGTGGCAGGCGTATAACCCAACGGCGACACAGACCCATGGCCTTTTATTAAGATATATTCCTTTTCGCTCAAGATGATTCGTGAAGGTTATCCGTAACAAGCGTACTCATTTTTTCTATTACCTCGTAAACGGTTGCCAGTTGGGCATCGGAGATACAATAAGGCGGCAATATATAAATAATATTGCCCAAAGGCCGAAGCAACACCTGGTGCACCAGGGCAAAATTATACAGGCGGTCCCGGATTTGGTTAAAATAGGAAGTAGGGCCGGTGTTAAATTCCAGGGCCAGGATGGTACCGGTTTGCCGGATGTTTTTTACCGCCGGATTTTTCCGAAGGCGTTCGATGAATTGCTGGTGTTGCGTAGTTATCCGCTGCAAGTGGGCCTGCGTTTCGGGTTGTACGAGCAACTCGTAGCTGGCAATGCCAGCGGTACAGGCAATGGGGTTGGCGGTATAGGAATGGCCGTGGAAAAAAGTCTGGTGGGGTTCCGTGCCTAAAAAAGTGTCATAAATATTCTGGGAGCAGGTGGTAACACCCAAGGCCATTACGCCGCCGGTTAAGCCTTTCGATAAACAGACCATATCGGGTTGCCCGGTTAAATATTCACAGGCAAAATTACGGCCGGTGCGGCCAAACCCGGTCATAACTTCGTCGGCGATGAGTAGAATCTGTTTTTCCCGGCAAACTTGCATTAATTTATCCAGGATTTCGGGAGCGTACATAACCATGCCGGCGGTACCCAGAACCAGGGGCTCAAAAATAAAAGCTGCTACATCGTGTTCCTGGATCAGGGCTTTTAATTGATTGATGCTTTCTTCTTCGCGGCCCGTCACCGGCACATCCACGAATAAAACCTCGAATAAGTATTTTTCAAACGGCTGGGTAAAGGCGCTCCGGCTGCTCACTGACATGGCGCCAAACGTATCGCCGTGGTAGCTATCGCGGAAGGCTATAATTTTGGTGCGGGCCTGTCCCCGGATCTGCCAGTATTGCATCGCCATTTTCAGGGCTACTTCTACGGCCGTTGAGCCATTATCGGAATAAAATACCTTAGCCTGGCTGGTTGGTAATATTTGCAGGATATTTTCGGCCAGAACGACGGCGGGCTCATGCGTGAAACCAGCAAATATTACGTGGTCGAGGCGGTTAAGCTGTTCGGTTATTCTTTGGGTAATGTGCGGGTGGCAGTGGCCGTGCAGATTAACCCACCACGACGAAACGGCATCAATATAGGCAGTGCCGGCTTCGTCGTACAGTAAAGCGCCTTCTCCCCGCACAATGGGCAGGGGTGGAGGCGCGGTTTGCATCTGGGTGTAGGGGTGCCAGATGATTTGTTGGTCGCGTTGTGCTAAATTATTCATATTGTATCTAATTTTTCCCGGATTTGGATGGCGTATCGGCCGATTATTTCGGGTGTCAGGGCCGTTTCGGGTAAGACGGAAAGTAATAGGGGCAGCCCCGTGTAATGTAGAATAAATTTCTCGGAAGCGGGGTTTGGTTCGCCGTTAAAGACGATGCCAGTTATTTTTATTCCCCGGTTTTTCAGCGCTTCCCAGGTTAATAAGGTATGGTTGATGCTGCCTAAATAATGCCGCGAAACCAGCATCACCTCGCAATTAAAACCTGAGATCATATCCACCACCAAATTGTTGTTATTCAGGGGAACAAATATTCCGCCGGCTCCTTCTATTACTAAATGATTTTGGGTTTTTGGGAGCTGAATATTTTCCAGATCTATAGTAAGTCCGGCGGCGGCGGCTGCGGCGTGCGGCGAAAGCGGGAGCGGCAGGCGATAAACCTCCGGGTGAAAAAAAGATTGCTGGTTCTGGACCAGCGACCGAACCGTAGCCGTGTCAGAATCCGATTCGGCCCCGGATTGCACCGGTTTCCAGTAATCGGCCTGTAAAGCTTCCGTAATAATGGCCGAAACTACGGTTTTCCCAACCTCGGTGCCAATACCCGTTACAAATATTCTTTTCATCGTACGTTGGCTATGACGGCAGCCAATTTTTCTATTTCGGATTCGGTATTAAAAGCGTGCACAATCAGGCGCAGCCGTTCTTTACCGGCGGGCACCGTAGGCGGGTAAACCGGCCGGGCATCCAGCCCCCCCGCGAGTAAGTTTTGACTGATTAATTTTAAAGCAGCTACATCCGGCGCCTGCAGCCACTGAATGGGACTATCGGCGGAGTTTACCGAAATACCAGGTAACTGCCCCAATACTTTTTTTAAATATTTTGCTAAGGCATGAATGCGCGCACGCTCCGAATCTAAGTGAGGTAAAAGGGTGTAGGCCGTTTTAATGCTGAGTAAGGCGTGTAAAGGCAAGGCCGTAGTATAAATAAAAGGTCGGCTGAAATTTATTAAATATTGCCGGAGCGCCTCGGAACCCACCACGGCGGCCCCGTGGCCACCCAAAGCTTTGCCAAAGGTCATGATGCGGGCAAAAACTTTATCGGTTAAATTTAGTTCCGGCACCAGCCCGGCCCCGCGGGGGCCGTACAGGCCGTTAGTATGGGCTTCGTCCACTACCAGGTAGGCACCTTTCTCTGCACAGATCTCCGCCAGTTCGTTTAGCGGCGCAAAATCACCATCCATGGAATAAAGCGATTCTACGGCCACGTAAACCTCGCCGGTGGCGTGTCGGAATTTATTCCGCAGATCCTCCGGCGAGTTGTGCCGGAAAGAATACGCCCTGGCAAAATTTAACCGGATGCCGTCTTTAATGGAAGCATGACTGGCTTCGTCGTACAGAATGGTGTCGCCGCGTTGCGGCAGTGCCGAAAAAAAGCCCGTATTGGCAGCAAAGCCGGAATTAAACAACAGCGCGGCTGGCGCAGCATGAAAACTGGCAATACTGGTTTCCAGCTCTTCGGCCAGCGTCGAATTACCCGAAAGTAACCGGGAACCCGTAGCGCCCAGGGGCAGATGGTTATATTGCTGTAACTCCGATTCGAGGCCAGCCCGCAGCTTGCCCGACCGGGCCAGGCCCAAATAATCGTTCGAACAGAAATCGATGGAAGCCGCCGTGGTCCGAAGCCGGCGCAGGGTGCCGAGCTGCGCCCGGTCGGCAAGCTTTTGCCGTAATTTAACGGGCAGCTCCATTGAGTCAGGCAACAACTTCGCTGGCTTCTTTAAAAGCTTTGCGGGGGGTTAAACCCAGCAACCCGAACATCTGTTGGTCTTCGTTTACGCCCGGATTGGGAGTGGTTAATAATTTATCACCCGAGAAAATAGAGTTGGCGCCCGCCATAAAGCACAAGGCTTGTTCGGGTAAGCTCATTTCGGTGCGGCCCGCCGATAACCGGACCATGGTGCGGGGCATGGTAATGCGGGCAGTGGCAATCATGCGGATCATTTCCCATACCGATACCCGCGGTTGTTTTTCGAGGGGCGTACCGGCAACGGGCACCAGCGCATTTACGGGCACCGATTCGGGGTGCTCGGGCAGGTTAGCCAGCACGTGCAGCATTTCGATCCGGTCTTCGTCGGTCTCGCCCAGGCCAATAATACCGCCACTGCACACCGAAATACCGGCGTTACGCACATGTTCAATGGTATTCAGGCGGTCTTCGTATTTACGGGTGGTAATAATTTTTTCGTAATGGTCCCCGGAGGTATCCAGGTTGTGATTATAGGCGTACAGGCCGGCTTCTTTCAGGCGCTGGGCCTGGTATTCGTTCAGCATGCCCAGGGTGCAGCATACTTCCAGGCCAATATCATTCACTTTCGAAACCATACCCAATACGCGGTCAAAGTCGCGGTTATCGCGTACTTCGCGCCAGGCGGCTCCCATGCAGAAACGCGTAGAACCGGCATCTTTGGCTTTCTGGGCGGCTGCCAGTACGGTTTCTTCCTGCAATAGGGCCTGGACTTTTACATCAGTGTGGTATCGGGCCGCCTGCGGACAATACGCGCAGTCTTCGGGGCAGCCCCCGGTTTTAACCGATAATAAAGTACACACCTGCACTTCGCTGCCGGTGTGGTATTGGCGGTGCACCAATGCGGCTTCGTAAATAAGCTCCAGCAAGGGCTTCTCGTATATTTCTTTTATTTCCGCGGGGGTCCAGTTGTTGCGTATCTCGGCAGTAGGGCTATTCAGGCTCATAGGTATTTTGTTTTGGCGCTACGAAATTAAGTAATTTCCTTTTGAACCGCATATTTTTCGGCTGTCGCGCTTAAAAAAATAAAGGCCGCCTATTTTAACCCCTGAGGCTAAGGCTGCTGAATTTTAACTGGCATTGCCCGAAACCACCTGGCCGTTGCGGTAAGTAACGGTTTTTACCGGTTGGCCAGCCGCATCAAAATATTTCCAGATGCCCGATTCTTTGCCGTTTTTGTAGAGGCCGGTAATTTCGGTTTGCCCGTCTTCAAAATATTGCTTGTAGGTGCCGTTACGGAGGCCCACTTTAAATTCGGTTTCGGATTTTACTTTGCCCGATGGAAAATATTGCACCTGCAGGCCATTTATTTTCCCTTTGAGGTAAGGCGATTTTTCCTGCACCTGGCCGTTTTCGTAATAAACCAGCCGGTCGCCTTCCAGGCGGTTACCCAGGTAGGTTTCTTTTATTTTGATTTTTTTGTTCTCATCAAAATACGTTTTCCAGTCGCCGGTCCGGGTATTTTGTTTTAGCTGCTGTTCTTCTTTGGGGTTACCGGAAGGATAGAAGGTCGTGATTTTCTGGCTGGTGCCGGCATCGGCGTAGCGGATTTCTTCTTTTATTTTGCCATTGTCGTAAAAATGCTGGGCCAGCCCTTCTTTTACGCCGGCTTTATAATTAATGCTGCTCATGAGCTGGCCGTTTTCGTAATAGGTTTTGGCTAGGCCATCGATCTGGCTGGTGGTATTGGTGCTTTTAAAGACATTCCGCCCCGTAACAATGCTGGTGCTGGCCCGGGCCTGCTCTTTGGGTTTGGCAATAACCACCGATATGTAATTGATTTCGGATTTTAATTTACCCGAACGGTAATAACTTTTGAAGGTGCCGGTTCTTTTGCCATCCACATTTTGCGCTTCGGACTCCAGCTGGCCGTTGTCGTAATAAATTTTGTAGCTGCCATCCAGCACCCCGTTTTTATAAGTGGCCTGGGTGTGGGGCTTGCCGTTGGCGAAATAAGTAGCTGCCGGGCCGTGTTGCTGGCTCCGCAGGTAAGTAATGGCCGATTTAAGGATGCCATCGGGGTAATATTCTTTTACTACCCCTTCCGGCATGCCGTTTACGAACGAGGCCTCGGTTTTAGGCTGGCCACTTTCGTAATACGTTTTAAAAATATTGCTCTGTTTGTCGTCGGTGTAGGTGCCTTCCTGTAATACCTTGCCGTTGGCATAATACGATTTGAAGAGGCCCTGCTTTTTGTTATCGGCGTAGCTGATTACCAGTTTGGTTTGCCCGTTTTCAAAATATTCGGTGTAGGTGCTGTCGCGTTTACCCCGCACAAATTTACCGATGCCTTCGAGTTTGCCGCTGCGGTAAAACCGTTGGTATTTGCCGTGCGGCACCGTATCGGTGGGCAGCATAAAATATATTTCTTTAACCTTGGTATTCAGGGTATCGTGGTACGTAACTACTTTTTTCAGTTGGGCCAAGCCCGAGGTCTGGCAAAACAGGATGGCCAGCAAAATACCTGTCCAGCGCATTAAATTTAACATAGGGTATAAAAATAAAAACAGCCTTACATCATAACGTAAGGCTGTCTGTAAAAAACATGCCAGTTTTAAATTATATCTTTTCCAATACAATGGCCGAGGCGCCACCACCGCCGTTGCAGATACCCGTAACGCCAATACGGCCATTCTTTTTATCCAGCACATTACAGAGCGTGGTAACAATTCGGGCACCCGAAGCGCCCAACGGGTGGCCCAGCGAAACCGCTCCACCAAAAATATTCACGTTGTCGTTTTTTAAATTCAGTTTTTGGTGATTCGCCAGCGACACCACGGCAAAAGCTTCGTTTATTTCGTAATAATCCACGTCGGCGGCGGTAATGCCGGCATTTTTCAGGGCTTTGGGAATGGCCAGCGAGGGGGAGGTGGTAAACCATTTGGGTTTCTGTTCGGCATCGGCGAAGCCTAATATGCGGGCAATGGGTTTTACGCCGAGGGCTTCGGCTTTTTCCCGGCTCATGAGCACCACGGCGGCCGCCCCATCGTTCAGGGTAGAAG
>JAQBNV010000451.1 GCA_028288395.1 Adhaeribacter sp.
GGTAATAGTTAAAGTTCGGTAAGGCGTGAAGATTTGCAGAATTTAATTTATGCGGGATATTCCCTCGGCTGTATTCCGCATCTTTATACCGCCAGCAGGTTAAGCCGTTACTTTTACCGTTACAAATTAAAGTTCCTGCCGCCGCAGAACAGAGTTTCCGAGATCGTTTCCGGTAACGATTGCACAAATAAAACCCTACTTAATGTTTTTTCCCGGTTAAAAACTATGTACACTTGTTTATTGGAGGAGTTATTTCTGACTGACTACCCCAGAAAGTTTAAGCTTCACGGCTTCCGAAACCACAGGTAATCTTAAGATGGATATTCAGCAATTATTTGATTTAAGTAATAAAATAGCATTGGTAACGGGTTGTAACCGGGGTATCGGCAAAGGTATGGCGCTGGCGCTGGCCCGGGCCGGCGCCGATATTATTGGTGTTTCGGCGTCGCTGCCGGCCTCGGGCAGCGAAGTAGAACAGGAGGTTACGGCCATAGGACGCACTTTTCGGGGGTATACCTGCGATTTGAGTAACCGGCCCGCGCTCGAAGCTTTTCTGACCCAACTCTTAGCCGAAAATCCCCGGATAGATATTCTGGTAAATAACGCCGGTATGATATTAAGACAACCCGCGGCCGAGCACACAGACGAGTTATGGGATAAAGTCTTAGCCGTAAACCTGGATGCGCCCTTTATTATTTCCCGGGAAGTAGGCCGGCAAATGATCCGGCAGGGCTCGGGTAAAATAATTTTTACGGCCTCGCTGCTTACTTTCCAGGGCGGAATTAATGTGCCGGGTTATGCGGCCAGTAAAGGCGCGATTGGCAGCCTGGTAAAAGCCCTGTCTAACGAATGGGCCGGTAAAGGCGTAAATGTAAATGCCATTGCCCCGGGCTATATTGCCACCGATAATACCGAAGCCCTGCGCAATGATCCGGAGCGGAGCAAGTCTATTTTGGATCGGATTCCGGCCGGCCGCTGGGGCACACCCGATGATTTTGCCGGTGCGACCATTTTCCTGGCTTCCCGGGCGTCGGATTATGTAAACGGCACAATTCTAACCGTAGACGGCGGCTGGATGGGCCGTTAAAATTGTAAATAATATTATTTAAATTGATTATGGTTGTATGGCTTCCCCGATGAAACCTTATTTCGGATTATAGCCTGCCTAATCTAAAATAAAGGACTAACAACCAACTACTAAGATATAATAATGAAGCAACGATATCATAATAGCCCCAAAGAAGTAAAACAAATGAATACCGCCGAACTGCGGGAGAATTTCGTGATCACGGATTTGATGCAACCCGGGAAGCTTAATTTAACTTACAGTCATTATGATCGCATCATAATTGGGGGCGTAGTGCCGCAGGACGCGGCCATTAACCTCGAAAATTATGACATGCTCAAGGCCGAATATTTTTTAGAAAGACGTGAACTGGGCGTTATTAATGTAGGAGGAAACGGCGAAATAGAAGTTGACGGCCAAACTTATCCGCTAACTAAATTAGATGGTTTGTATGTGGGCCAGGGTAGCCAGAACGTCCGTTTTAAATCGGAAAATGCCGCCCAACCTGCCTTGTTTTACCTCTTGTCGGCATCGGCTCACCAACAGTACCCCACGCAACTCCTGAAAAAGGAAGGGGCGATGCCTACTACCATTGGCTCCCTGGAAACCTCGAACGAGCGTACTATTTATAAATATATTCACAAAGATGGTCTGCAGAGTTGTCAGCTGGTAATGGGCCTGACAACTTTAAATACCGGTAGCGTCTGGAACACCATGCCAGCCCACACCCACGACCGGCGTATGGAGGCTTATTTTTATTTCGATGTAAACGAAGATCAGGCGGTGGTGCATCTAATGGGCGAACCCCAGGAAACCCGCCACCTGTTGCTGCATAACCACCAGGCCATTATTTCGCCGCCCTGGTCTATTCACGCGGGCTGCGGTACCCGCAATTATTCCTTTATTTGGGGTATGGGCGGTGAAAACCAGGACTACAGCGATATGGATCCCGTTAAAATTACCGAACTACGATAAAACCGGGTAAAATATAAAGTGCCGGAACAGAGTCGTTTTATTACTAAAGAGAGAATGTTAAAGAATAAATATTTTGCGGGTATCGTATTGCTGGCTCTGGTGTTTTGGGGTTGGGTTCCTGCCCGGGCGCAAACCAAACCTGTAAATATTTCGGAGAAAATGGCGGCTACTGTCCTGACCATCTGGAAAGATTCGCTGGTAATGCAGCCTGGCAAACCGGTAAAATGGGCCTACGACGAAGGAGTGGTGCTCGAAGGCCTTACCAACCTCTGGAAGCGAACCGGTGATGGCCGCTATTTTAAGTTTATCCAAAAGAGTATGGACCGGTTTGTTCAGCCGGATGGTACCATTAGCCGGTATAAACCCGAAGAATATAACATCGATCACGTTAAAAATGGCCGCATCCTGCTTACTCTGCACAAGGTGACCGGCCAGGCAAAGTATTTTAAAGCGGCTCAATTATTACGCGGACAATTAAAAACCCATCCCCGCACGAAGGAGGGTGGCTTCTGGCACAAGAAAATATACCCTTACCAGATGTGGCTCGATGGGTTGTACATGGGACAGCCCTTTTACACCGAGTACGCGGCCACTTTTAACGAAACAGCGGCTTTCGACGATATTGCGAACCAGTTTGTTTTCATGGAGAACCACGCCCGCGACCCTAAAACAGGCTTGCTTTACCACGGTTGGGACGAATCGAAAGAGCAAAAATGGGCTGATAAAAAGACCGGTTTGTCGCCGCATTTCTGGGGCCGGGCGATGGGCTGGTACGGAATGGGCCTGGTAGATGTGCTGGAATATTTCCCGGAAAATCATCCCAAACGGGCGGCATTGTTGCAAATACTGGGTCGGTTTGCCACCGCGGCAGCCTCGGTACAGGATAAGAAAAGTGGCGTTTGGTACCAAATATTAGATAAGCCTAGCGGCAAAGGCAATTACCTCGAAGCATCGGCTTCCAACATGTTTGTGTATGCCCTGGCCAAAGCCGTGCGGCTCGGTTACCTGCCGGCCAAATACGAAGCTGTTGCCAAAAGAGGCTACGACGGCATTCTGAAAGAATTTATTAAAACCGACGAAAATGGCTTAACTAACCTGCACGGTACAGTGAGTGTGGCCGGCTTGGGAGGCAACCCGTACCGCGACGGCTCTTACGAATATTACCTCAGCGAAAAAGTGGTGGTGAACGATCCGAAAGGCGTAGGCGCTTTTTTGTTAGCGGCAAACGAAATGGAGTTGCGCCAGATTCCGCAGATTGGCAGCGGTAAAACCATTTTGCTCGACGGCTATTTTAACAATGAGTTTATGAAAAATGCTGCCGGCCAAACGGTTCCATTTCATTATAAATGGGAAGAAATGGATAATAATGGCTTCTCGTTGCTGGGCGAGCATGCCCGGTACCGGGGCGCTAAAACCCAGGAACTAAAAGCAGCACCTACCGTTGCCAACTTAAGCGCTGCCAGTGTCTATATTATTGTGGATCCCGACACCGAAAAAGAAACCCCACAGCCTAATTATGTGCAGCCGGAGCACGTAGCTGCCATCACGCAGTGGGTGAAGAACGGCGGGGTGCTGCTGCTCATGGCCAACGACCCGAATAACGCCGAATTAGATAAGTTTAACACCCTGGCCGCTGCATTTGGCATCACTTTTAAGAAGGAACTTAAAAATCCGGTTACCGGCAATCAGTACGACATGGGTAAAATAATGGTACCGGCCAACCATCCTATATTCAAAAACGGCCGCCAGTTGTACCTGAAAGAAATCAGTACCTTGGATTTGAAAACTCCCGCCAAACCGGCACTGGAACACAACGGCGATGTGGTAATGGCTACTGCCAGACTAGGCAAAGGAATGGTGTTCGCCGTGGGCGACCCCTGGTTATATAACGAATATACCGATGGCCGAAAATTGCCTGCGACGTATCAGAATTTTGAGGCGGGTAATGATTTAATAAGCTGGTTGTTACAACAGGCCGGTAAGAATTAAAACCAGAAGGGCAGGATAAGGACCATTGTCGGTATAACCAATTCGTAAAAAAGTAGTTGACAGACAGGTTTTACCTGGTACTTTACTAAAAGCACTAAAACAATATTTCTGAATATAAATATTAAAAATGATTCTGAACCAGGAAAATTTACAACAGATAGAAGCCCAGGTGCCGTTGCAGAAACCGTTACCGGAAATGCTGCACTTACCCGAAAAAGTATTGCAGTTTGGTACCGGTGTTTTACTGCGCGGCTTACCGGATTATTTCATTGATAAAGCTAACCGTTCCGGAATATTTAATGGCCGGGTAGTAGTGGTAAAATCTACCGATAAAGGTGGTACGGCCGAGTTCGACGACCAGGACGGACTGTATACCATTTGCGTACGGGGCATCGAAGATGGCGTTACAGTAGAAGAAAATATTATCAACGCGGCCATCAGCCGAGTGCTTACGGCCTCTAAAGACTGGACGGAAATTCTCGCTCTGGCGGCGAACCCCGTTATAGAAATTGTTATCTCCAACACCACTGAAGTGGGTATTCAGTTGGTAGAAGATGATATTTCGGCGCAGCCACCGGTTTCCTTTC
>JAQBNV010000452.1 GCA_028288395.1 Adhaeribacter sp.
CCCTCCTTCAATGATATTAAATCTGTTCAGAATTTCTAAATCCTCTTCCGTCTGATCGGCAAACTGCCATACCTTAAAACTATTTTCTTCCTGAATTACGGTACCATTGGTTCCCGTAATTTCTATCCGGCGAAACTGACCCGGAAAAGAGGCGGTGGAACCATAAATTCCGCCCAGTGCCCCGTTCTTAAATGTGACAACCGCCGTTGCCGTATCTTCCACTTCTATCGAATGTCCTCTGGTCGCGGTGAAGGCTTGTAAAGAATGGATGGGTCCCATTAAATATTGCAGCATATCTATCATGTGGATAGACTGGTTCATCAAGGCTCCTCCTCCGTCAAGCTTCCAGGTTCCACGCCAACTGTTCTTATAATAGTCATCATTTCTCCACCAGGGAACATGTACTGAGGCATAACTAATATTTCCGAAACGGCCCTTTTCAACGGCATCTTTTAAGAGTGCCACCGGATCGTTGAAACGAAAGTTATAAATTCCGCCCAGGTAAGTGCCTGCTTCTTTATGGGCATTAATCATTTGATCAATCCGTTCAAGGGAGATTTCCAGCGGTTTTTCGCACAGCAAATGCTTTCCATACCAAGCTGCCTCAATGGTAGGTTCCATATGATGTCCGCTAGGCGTGGTAACAGTAACAATATTAATTTCACCGGAACTGAGCATCTCACTGAAATTAAAAAAGGGTTTACAGTTATATTTCTCGGCTAATTTCCGGGCATTAGCCAGATCAGAGCTGCAAACACCTACAAGGCGGGCATTTTCTATACTCAAAATTGCTTTGGCATGAATATCGGCAATCATGCCGGCTCCTATTATTCCAAAATTCCAGTTGCTCATTTATTTTTAATTAAACCTTTCAGGGCAGCTCCTTAAAAGCTATCCTGAAACGAGAATATAAATAATGGTTTTATATCGGCTACTTTGATTTACCATTTACTCCCGTTCTGCCATTAAATTGATACACCTCCTAAGAAAGCTTAAAGGTTGTTTTTATTGAAATAACCAATTACCTTGTCCGTAAACTATCAGTAAGTGTATCAACCTTTCAATATAAAAGAAGTAATACTGAATCTGAAATAGCAACGCTTTAAATTCAAGTTAATGCTGCTTTAAATACCCGAAGGGCATTCCCACCAAGAATTTTCTGTATTAAATCGTCCGAATAACCCAATTGCACCATTCCTACCGTAAAAAGCGGCCAATTGGTCCAGGCCATACTTTGCACCATTGCTGTTTTTTCCTCGAAATCATCATCTGGCCAAAGGGCTTCCCAGCGAATTCTATCTTTCCGGTAAGCAGGAACTTTTTTATTCTCCGCCGCCGCAAACCGCGAGGTATACGCCACATCGGTTCCGATAGCCACATGGTCACTACCAAACTTTTTCACCACATAATCAATATGTTTCATCATGGTGGCAATATCCCCGGTAGCGCCCAAAAATCTGGGGATACAGCAAATGCCGATATAACCACCGGTATTGGCAATAGCCCTAATAACATTATCCGGCTTGGAACGAATATGCTTATGCACTGAGGCAACCGTACTGTGGCTGGCAACCATTGGGCGTTGAGAAAGCTGGGCGGCCTCCTGGCTGGTCCGCCAGCCCGAGTGAGCAATATCCACGATCACCCCGACACGGTTCATCTCCTTTACTACCGTCCGGCCAAAGTCACTTAAGCCGGCATCAGCCGGCTCGCCGCAGCCATCACCTATCATATTCCGGCGATTATAGGTAAGATGCATCATCCGGATGCCCAGTTGGTAGAACATCCGGATATAGCGTAACTCCTCCTCTACCGACACCCACTCCTGAGGTAAAGGAACGCCATTACCGGAGAGATAAAGAGCATGAGTATTTCTCTTTTTAGCCAGTATAATATCGTCCGGAGTCACCGCTTTATTGATAAAACCACGCAACATGTCTGTTGTATAGGTAAAATGAGCCAGGCGTTTGAGTAAACGTTTCACTTCGTTGCCTTCTTCCCCAGCGTTCTGAATCACACAAGTCACGCCGGCAGCCTTCCAAGCATTTTGAAACTCGGCCTGCTCCCTTTCGTTAACCACAAAACGGCTCATCGACATATCTTCTTGCATATCCTGAATTTCCAGGGGCGATGCCTGGTTATTTATAGCGGCGGCAATAGCAGGGCCATCCACGGCGGCCCGGGGCATAAACCCATAAGCATCGATCACCAAAGACTCCTGGTGTAATTTCAAACCCCGTTCCAACTGTTTTTTGGTAGGTTTCAGGATTTGCAAAGCCACATCATAATCCGCTTTTATTTGGTCATTCATTTGGAATAACTGACGTGGTGACGTAAGGGGGCTAAGAAATTCCAGGTCCGAACTATTATAATTCTCCGGCACTGCGGCATGTCCCTGAAATATACTACCGCCGGCTACTGTAAGCCCGGCCATCCCGGTAAGCTTTAAGAAAGCCCTACGTTTATTTTTCATCTTAGTAATGGTATATTGTCCCGGAAGGGGTTAAATGATGGTAGCTATTGCCTTAGCTATAAAACCCATCCAGATTGGCTACATGACCAGGCATTTTTAATTTCAGATATTAAATTCCTTTGGAATTAAAACTGCATTATTGATACTTTTTAGCGAAATCAGCGGCAAAGTCATTAATCTGATCATCTGTTAAATGGGCGCCGGAATTAACAATGACCCGGTACCTGAAGGTTATTGATTTGCCGGCCGGAATAGTATAATTCAATTCTTCTTTTCCTTTGGTGAAATCTTTCCAGCCGAAGGGGTTGGCGCAAAATAATCCATAACCGCGGGCATGCCAATAGGTAGGGTAGCTTAGATTTTTAGGATGATCACTAATGACCAAAGATATTTTCTCGTCCCCGATATTGCCGGTTAGATTCAACCATTTAGCGCGGGTACCCCAAACGGCTTCGTCGGTAACGCCTTTGCTGCTCTTATAACTGCCGGATACCCCTTCATTAGTGATCTTTTTTACAGTTTCGGGATTCCCTTTAGCATCGGTTAAGGTAACTTCCTCTTGCGATGGCAGCTCTAGCTGCCGGGCTACCCGGATACCAAACATGCCTTCTTTCGTATCCTTCATAGCTACGGCTTCCCCGGTGGCCGTTAAAGTGGTAACCCGATCAATAATCCGGGTGGGTCCCTGGGCTATAAAGTGGTATTCCGTTTTTTCGGCCAGAAGTTCTTTACCTACCGGATCTATCCAGCTTTCGGCTGTAATCAGGGTTCCTTCGCCACTGCCGCCGGCTAACTCCTCTACCCGGAGATGTTTTACTTTTCCGCAACTGGTTTTCCTTTTTTCTGCCGGTATGGCAAAGGAGTTACCCCAAAAATCATACCCGTTCACATTTCCATAATTCAACCATATTCCGACATGATGCGGATGATCTGCCCGTTCACCGGGTCGGGCTTTTATGGGATACCCCCGGGTAATTTCTGTACCCGACGAGGTAAATACCGGATAAAGCACCGGTTTCATAACTGTATCCGGCCACCAATAAGAAGTAAAAAGCTTGCCGTCAATCATCACATCCACCTTTTTATCCGCTTCCTGGTTAACAAATTGAATCACTGGCCTTGCGTCTGCTTGTTTTTGTTTCTGATTTTCAAAACTACAGGACGCCATGAAAAGGAAAGTTAAAAGCACCATTACAATGGCCTGTATCTTCATGTTTTTCAATTTATTAAAGTGTAATGAAAGACTTTATGATAATGGTTAAAGCATTTTGGGTTAAACCTGATCCGAAATGAGATAAGGTTTGCGGTAAGCCCGGGTAAGCATGGTATCGGCCTCGGGATCGTTGGCAAACTTTTCATAATCTCCCATAAACTTCAATTCCCGGCCCAGACGATAAGAGATATTGGCCAGCAAGGGCACCGCGGAGGAATAAAAGCCCTCATTGATGTCACAGTTCAGCAGGGAATCTTTGCCCGCACGAATGGCATCGATAAAATTGGCATAATGCGCCCCCCCGCCTGAGGCCAGCCGGAAAGTAGGATCTGCTACCTTGGCTTCCTGTGCTTTGGAGCCGGCAAAAGGAGTCGTTTCCCGTTTTCGGTAAGCTTTCCAGGTTCCCCCATCCAATTCCAGGTATCCTTCCGTACCAAAAAACACGTTGCCCACCCGGATACTCAGGCTTGATTCCGCGTTTG
>JAQBNV010000468.1 GCA_028288395.1 Adhaeribacter sp.
ATATTACCAGTTTTGGCAATGGCGTGTTCGGGCCAGGGCTTATCGTTGCCGGGGTTTTCGTGCCACCGCAGGGTTTCGGCAAACCAGCCGCCGCTTACAAAATCCAGCCGCCCATCGCCGTTTAAATCCAGCGGAATGGTTGCAAAATCATCATAATATTCGCCGTACCGTTTCACATCCGCGATAAAACGGCGGTTAGCATAACCCGGGCCTTCATACCAGAAACTGCCCGATACCAGATCTGGTATTTTATCGCCATTTACATCAAACACCCCCACCGACTCAAAGCTTTCGGCCGAAATAAATTGTTTCCGGAATTTAATTGGGCCGGGTTTATCTTCGGACTGACCTGGCAAGAGATAAACCAATAGGGAAAGTAATACGGGGTAGAGGATAGATAGCATAGCTTGGTAATAAATGATATAAAAGGAATATTATAAAAAAAGGCTGCTGAAAAAAGGATTAACCGCTTTGGTTTTCCTCCTTCAACAGCCCCGGCAGACAATAGTAGTCGCTTAGTTTACTTCTCCGGAAACGCCGGTATCTTTCCAGCTACGGGTAGCCGCCGATTCCAGCACCGCCTCACATACTTTCTGCGTTTGCATGGCATCTTCAAACGTTGGATGACAGGGCTCGCCGGTTTCCAGGCTTTTGAGAAAATCGGCAACCTGGTGCACAAAGCTGTGCTCGTACCCGATAGATAAGCCCGGCACCCACCATTTGCCCATGTACGGTTGGTCGCCATCGGTAACGTGAATAGAACGCCAGCCCCGCACAATAGAATCATCGCCGTGGTCGAAATATTCGAGGCGGTTTAAATCGTGTAAGTCCCAGCGGATAGAAGCGTGTTCGCCGTTAATTTCAAAGGTATACAGGGCTTTATGGCCGCGGGCATAGCGCGTAGATTCAAATAAACCCAGCGAACCGTTTTCAAAATGGCAATGAAAAATACAGGCATCATCGATACCAACTTTTTGTTTCTGACCTGTAACGGCATGGATTCGCTCTTTTACAAAGGTTTCGGTCATGGCCGAAACATCGGTAATGCTACCGTTCAGCCACATAGCCGTATCAATGCAATGCGCTAATAAATCGCCGGTTACGCCGGAGCCGGCAGCTTCTACATCGAGGCGCCAGGTGCCGGCACCACCCTGCGGCACATCAGCACTAATCGTCCAGTCCTGCAAAAAGTTAGCCCGGTAATGAAAGATACGGCCCAACTTGCCTGAATCAATAATTTGTTTAGCTAAGGAAACCGCCGGCAAACGGCGATAGTTGTACCAAACGGTATTGGGTACACCGGCCTGCTGAATAGCATCCACCATTTGCTGTCCTTCAGCTAAAGTCCGGGATAAGGGTTTTTCGCAAAGAATCATTTTACCGGCAGCGGCAGCGGCGATGGCAATTTCGGCGTGCGTATCGTTGGGCGTACAAATATCAATCGCATCAATATCGTCGCGGGCTATTACAGCGCGCCAGTCGGTTTCGTACGACTCGTAACCCCACTGTTCGGCAAAAGCGCGTACTTTATCTTCATTCCGGGTACAAACGGCTTTCAGTACCGGCCGGTATTCCAGTTCCGGAAAAAAATCACTTACCCGCTTATAACCGTTAGAGTGCGTGCGTCCCATAAATCCGCCCCCGATCAATCCTATTCTTAACTCTTTTTTTGCTGTCATACCTAATTATCTTATTAAAGATGTCTCGTTTACATTTACCGGTGCTTGCCAGCCGTGCGCTTGCCGTACTTTTATCAGGGTAGCCAGAATATCGTTCCAGGTTTGCTGCTTATTCATTACATCGTTCGGGAACATGCAACCATCCCAGCAAATGTGCTGGAATGCTTTCGTCAGGTTGCCATTTTCATCGCGCAGCCAATGACCGGCATCTTCTACAATATTTAATTTACCATTCGGGTCGAGGGCCTGGCAGTGGCGACCAGTTTTATCGTGCGAACCGGAACCAAATACGGTGCCATCGTTTTGGGCCACGTGGAAGTCGATGGTCCAGGGGCGAAGAGCTGCGGTAAGGGTTTTAAGCCCTTCGGTTAAAGGTGCCCGGTCGCTCCAGTCGTAATTCTCAGGTAAAATCCGGTCTTCCGGGCTGTTGTAACCCATCAGGTATAATAAGGTATGGGCCATATCGGCCTGAAAACCCATATTGGGCCGGTCTACGGCTTCTAAAGTTTGTATCATAGCACGCCAGCTGTGCATCCCAGCCCAGCAAATTTCGCCTTCGGCGGCTAGTCGCTCGCCAAAGTCGGCGGCTACATCGCAGGCTTCCTGGAAAGTTTGTACAATGAGTTTAGAATTATTTACCGGGTCAACGGCCCAGGTTTGCGGGGAGCTGGCTGAGTCGATGCGGATAACACCGTAAGGACGAACGCCGAGTTCGCGTAATTTCTGACCAAAGTGGCAGGATTTACGCACCATTTCTACGAAACTAGCACGTTCTGCCTGGCTACCCATGGCCGGACCACCCCAGATTGGCGCTACCATACTGCCAATGTTCAGGTTCAGGTTGCCCACTTTGTCGGCCAGCCTTTTAATTTCGTCGTCGCTGCTGTCAATATTTATATGCGGATCCATTAGGCCAATGTCGATGCCATCGAACTTAATACCGTCTACTTCGGCAGCAGCGGTCATTTCCAGCATGGTGTCGAAAGGAATTATGGGTTCTGAACCATCGCCTTTACCAACCAGGCCGGGCCAGGTGGCATTGTGCAATTTCGGATAATTATTATTGGTCATATGCGGTGGATTTATAGTGAATAATTTTTTAGTCCAGAAATTAAAAAGGTATAGATACAATTTTTTAAACCGGCGCAAGTGTTAAACGAAGGGTCACTTGT
>JAQBNV010000473.1 GCA_028288395.1 Adhaeribacter sp.
AGAATATAACTGGTAAGGCTGGAAATTACTCGTGGCAATATCAAAGGCTACGCCTTCATTACCAGTATTGCTTTCGTTGCGGGTAACTTGGTTATTAAGAGGCTGCACGACGGTATAGTTCAGAATAAAATTATTGTAACTACTGTAGTAGTAATTTACATCAAATAATAACCTTTTATTCAACGTCAGTCCTTTATAGCCTATCTCAAAAGCCTTAATTTGCTCTGGCTTCACGTAATTTACGTTGGATGGCTTTAGCAAACCCGCATTTTGAATAACGGCGCGGGAAGAATTGGTGCCACCTGCTACATCAGCTCCCACTTTTGCGGCAAAGGCCTGTACCGACGATAAGGAAATAGCATTGGCATTGGAGCCATACAAATTAAGCCCTTGGCTGGCACTAGGCACCCCGCCTACCAGAATAGCCTGACCTACATTGAGAAAAATAAATTGATCCTGGGTAGTGGGGTTCCGGAAACCAGTCTGGAAGGAGGCCCGGATGTTATGATTTTCGCCGAGGGTATATACGGCCGATGCCCGGGGCGTTACCCGTCCTTTGAAATTCTCGTTTTTGTCGTAACGCAGCGAGGTAGTTATTTTTAGCCGGTCGTTCATCAGGTTTTTAATAGCCTGTACATAAGCGCCGTATTCGTAAATAGTAATATCGTTGCCGGTGGTGTCACTGAAAATGGTGCCGTTTGAATTCAGATCGAATAGACGGTAACTGCCTCCCACCTGTACATCTACTATTTTATTTGTCCACTTACTAAAATCGTATTGTCCTTCGGTGTGGTACAAACCGGTGGCATCCTGAAATTGCGCTCCGGTCCGGAAATCTGGTGTGCCGGCTATGCGATCCTTCTCCCGGTCAAATTCAGGGGTGCCGGGCAGCAGGCGGCCCCGGTCGGCGAAGGCGCGGGCAGCATCATGATTACTGGCTGGTACATTGGGTACACCACCCAGATAGGCTCCGGCGTATTCGCCAAACCATTGCTGATCCGGTTTCCAGGTGCGGTTTAGATTAAGCGCCAGGAAGCGGGAATCGTAAGAATTGCCGGCATCCTCAATAGTGGCATACGACCGCAGGAAATAATTAGCGCCGCGCACTTCTACTTTGTGTTGCTGCAAAATGAAATCTTTGATGCCGTACCGGTTAGCTCCCTGGTATACGGCGGTGCCCTGGCCGATCTTATATTGATAGATGGCTTCCAGTCCTTCGGTAACCCGATAATGTAAGGCAACATCGCCTTTTAAGCTAAAAGTATTATAATCAACAAGGTCTTTTTCTTCGTAAGCAGTGCGGGATACCCGGATAGGGGCTCCCCCCGGACCGATCGGCAGAGCAGTAACGGCCTCGTCGCCGTATAAATTCAGACCATTATATGCCGGGTTGCTCCGGTCGTTGCCCAGTGAGGTGCGGGTAAATGGGTCAACGTTTTCTGTACTGCTAGCGTGCCAGTCCAGGGCTTTGGAATAGGAGAAATTAACTTTAAAGGCAAACCGGTTCTGGAAAGCTTTGGCGTAACGGATCATGCCTTCGTACATAGGGCTGGCATCGGCATCGGGGCTGTTAACATGGTTTACGCCTATCCGGGCCATGGCGCTCAGGCCCTGAAACTCGAAAGGGCTTTTACTGGTCATGGAAAGTACGCCGTTAAAGGCATTGGGGCCGTATAAAGCCGAAGCTGCCCCCGGTACAATCTCTACGCTGTGGGCATCCAGGTCCGAGAGGCCCACCATATTACCAATCGGAATATTCAGGCCGGGAGCCTGGTTATCCATGCCGTCGATAAACTGCACAAAACGCGGGTTGGTGGTGCTCATAAAACCGCGGGTATTCACCACTTTAAATCCCATACTACTGGTAATCATATCTACCGATTTCAGGTTTTGCAAGCCATCGTAAAAGTTAGCGGCCGGTGTTTCCCGAATAGCCAATATATCCATCTTCTCAATACTGATGGGAGCGCGCAGGATATTTTCTTCTACCCGGGAGGCCGTAACCACTACTTCCTGGCCCAGGGCCGTTACTTCGCTCAAGACTACATTTAATTCCGGGCGGTTACCCGTTATGCTAACTTCCTGGGATTGAAACCCGACGTACGAGAACACCAGGGTAAAAGGAGGAGGGGTGGTCGTAGTAAGCGAAAAGGCGCCGCGGGTATCAGAAGTTGTTCCGATTACTTTGCCTTTCACATATATGTTTACCCCGGCCAGAGGATCATTTGTTTTGCCATCGGTAACTTGCCCGGCGATGGTAATTCCACTCTGGGCATAACTGCCTGTCCGGCAAACAGTCATCAGCGTAAGTAGTAAAAATATAAAGGATGGTGTGCGTAATGTCTTTAACATATTTATTCGGAATTAATTTGTGCATTTCTTATTTGAGCAGTTGTACCAAAATAATAATTTTTTGTAATTATAGCAATATAATATTTTATTTTTTATATACTTATTTTATTCTCCCGGAGGAATAAGGCTTGGTTTGAATTTTTGTCTAATCGGGCAGATAGCCCCGAGAAAGCAGGTGTGTGTATTATTTAAAAGATATTGTTTTAAAATGAAGGTAATAAAAGGAAGCGAAAATATGCTCCGGTCGGCTACCGCCAATTGCCAACGGGATCGTTCTTTTTTTTCGCCCCAACTTTCATTTTAAGGTAGTAAGATTAAAATTTAGCTTGCCGGAATAATTTCCTTATTTGGACTTTTGATTACTGGTTCTGGTAAGTTTTGTAATTGATGGACAGGGATTTACAGGTAGCCGGTCGGGACTTTTGAAATTTAATTTATTTTTTGCCGGTTTTCGTTTACCTAATTTTCCTAATCACGTTTAGCCATAGCTGTAACTTCTTATGTAGTATATGTACGATGTAACGATTATTGGGGGAGGACCCGCCGGGCTAAGTGCGGCTTTACTATTGGGCCGGTGCATGCGTAAAATTATTTTGTTCGACAGTGGCGAATACCGCAATAGCTGGTCCGATGCCATGCACGCTTACCTCACCCGCGATGGCATTAACCCGCGCAAATTTTTAAATGTGGCGCACCTGGATTTAGAAAAGTATGATTTTGAGCTAAAACAAAAAGAAATAATTGGCGCCCGGTGCGCCGGCGGCTTTTTTGAAGTCACCGATAGCGACCAGAAAGTTTATTTATCGCGCAAATTATTGCTGGCCACCGGCATCCGCGACCGCTGGCCCCAGATACCCGGTATAGAACCCTTTAATGGTAAAAGTGTGCACCATTGTCCTTACTGTGATGGCTGGGAACATAAAAATACGGCCTTGGGTGCTTATGGTAAAAACCGCGATGCGGTAGGCTCTTCCTTATCGTTAAAAACCTGGAGCAGCGATGTTACCTTGTTTACGGATGGTACCCGCCGGTTGCGGACCGCTGACATTCAGGTTTTAGAGCGGAATAAAGTTAAAATAGTTACGGCTGCCATCGAAAGAGTAGAAGGTGAAGGCACCCGGCTGCAACGGGTTATATTAAAGGGAGGTGCCAGTGTGGCCTGCGATGCCATTTTTTTTACCACCGGCCAGGACCAGAAAACAGATTTGGGGCAGCAATTATCCTGCGACTTTACCAGCAAAGGCGTTATCCGGACATATCACCAGCAGCAAACCAATGTGCCCGGGCTTTATGTGGCCGGCGATGCTGCCCGCGATATGCAGTTGGTAATTGTAGCCGCCGCCGAAGGTACCAAGGCCGGCGTAATGATAAACAAAGAGTTGCAGGAAGAATTTCGCCTGTAATAACTTATGCTGCCAATTGCCGCCATTACGGTAAGCCTAAGATAAATACGGAGGTAAAGAATATATTGCGTATGGTACAAAAAGCAGGTATCTGGTTAGGGTTACTTCTTTTATGCTGGCCGGTAAATGTATTTTCGTGGGGCTTTTTTGCACACCAGCGTATAAACCGGCTGGCAGTTTTTACCTTACCGCCCGAAATGATCGGCTTCTATAAAAAGCATATTATTTATATTTCGGAAAATGCCGTCAACCCCGATAAAAGACGCTACGCGGTGAAAGCCGAAGGTCCGCGGCATTTTATTGACCTGGATGTTTACGGCGATAGCGTCCGGCACAAGTTGCCCCGGGTTTGGCAGGAAGCTGTAGCGCAATACGGCGAAGACTCACTAGCCAAACACGGGGTACTGCCCTGGCATTTAAGCCTGGTAAAATACCAGCTGACCGAAGCTTTTAAATACCACGATGTGCCGTCCATCCTGCGGCTTTCCGCCGATTTGGGCCACTACCTGGCCGATGCCTGCGTTCCGCTGCATACCACCCGTAACTATAATGGCCAATTTACCAATCAGCACGGCATTCACGGATTTTGGGAGTCGCGGTTGCCGGAGCTACTGGCGAATGAGTATGATTTTTTTGTAGGACCGGCCCTTTATGTTGCCAAACCCCAGCAAAAAGCCTGGGGAATTGTCTTCCGCTCGCATGCGGCCTTAGATTCGGTTCTGCGGTTCGAGCAGGAAGTAGCAGCCCAACTACCCGAAGATAAAAAATATACTTTTGAAGAGCGCAACAATATTACGGTAAAAACATACTCTAAAGCCTACACCACCGGCTACCACCAAAAGCTGAAAGGGCAGGTAGAGCGGCAGATGCGCTACGCGGTTTGGGTCATAGGGTCATTCTGGTACACCTGCTGGGTAGATGCCGGTCAGCCCGATTTAAATAATTTGCAGCCCCTCACAGAAGAACAAAAGCAGCAACTGGCTGCCGAACGCCAACAACTAAAACAGGCTGTCGCACCCGACCGGCCGCATGAAACCGAATGAACTAATCTGAATATTTGCCCGTTAGGGCTTAATCTTTTATGATTCTGGCTTGATAAACGAAGGTTGGTTAAAGCGTGCTCCTGCAGGCCACTGCTAAAATCTATCCGGTTGTTTCAGGTTCTTTTAGTATTTTCGGGATTTAATAAGCGTTATATTTTATATGAATAAAACCACCTCTATTCTGGTTGCCGGTAGCATCAGCATTCTGGCCGCCTGCCAATCAGCTAAAAACAGCACCCCGGCAACCCAGGCTGCCGCCGAACCGGTCACCGAAGAAATAACTCAAGCCATGCCGAAAACCAGTTTTGAATACCCTATAACCGAAAAGATAACCCACATTGATAATTATCACGGCACTGAAATACCGGACCCGTATCGCTGGCTCGAAAACGATACCACCGAGGCCGTTGCTAATTGGGTACAAGCCCAGAATAAATTAACTTTTGGTTATCTCAATCAGATTCCTTTCCGGGCTAAAATAAAAGAGCGTTTAACCAAAATCTGGAATTACCCCAAGTACGGAACGCCCTTTAAACGCGGAACTAATTATTTCTTCTATAAAAATGATGGGTTGCAGAACCAGAGCATTTTGTATGTGCAGCAAGGACTTAACGGCACGCCGGAAGTTTTCATCGATCCAAATAAGTTTTCGGCCGATGGTACCACCTCTTTAACCACCATCAGCTTTTCTAAAGATAATAAATACGTAGCCTATGGAACCTCCGGGGGAGGCTCCGACTGGAACACGTTTCATGTACTGGATGCGGCTACGAAAGAGAAATTAGATGATAAGCTCGAGTGGATTAAATTTTCGGGAGCGGCCTGGTTTAAAGATGGTTTCTTTTACAGCCGTTACGATGCGCCTAAAAACGGGAGTAAGCTGGCGGCTAAAAACGAGTACCACAAAGTATATTACCACCAACTAGGCACCCCCCAAAGCAGCGACAAATTAATTTACGAAGACAAAACCAAGCCGCTGCGCTACTTTCATGCCCAAACCACCGACGATGAACGATACCTGCTGGTTACGGTGTCGGAAGGCGCTACCAGTACCAATGCACTGTACGTAAAAGACCTGCGCGACGAGAAAAACGCGTTTATACCGGTAGTTAGTAATTTCACCGCTGAGTACAACGTAATTGATAATCTGGGCGATAAACTGCTGGTACAAACCACTTACAAATCGCCAAAAAACCAAATCGTACTCATCGACCCGAAAAAGCCGCAGCCGGCCAACTGGAAAACCGTGGTACCGCAATCTGATAATGTAATTACCGAAGCCTCGCTGATTGATAACCGGTTGATCGTAAATTATATGAGAAATGCGGCGAGCGAAGTGGTGGCGTTTGATGTAAACGGCAAGCGGCTGCACCAGTTAAAATTACCTACCCTGGGAACGGTGTCGGGTTTTAGCGGTAAAAAAGAAGACAAAGAAGTTTTTTATACCTTCAATTCTTTTACCTATCCCAGCGCTATTTATAAATATACTGTTGCTACGAATACGTCTGAACTGTTCCGGAAAACCGACCTGGACGTGACCATGGATGGATACGAAACGAAACAGGTATTTTACCCGAGCAAAGACGGCACCAAAGTGCCCATGTTTATCGTGCACAAGAAAGGACTGGTGCTGGACGGAAACAACCCGACTTATCTTTACGGTTATGGGGGCTTTAATGTATCGTATACCCCAAGCTTTAGTATTTCGCGCATGTTGTGGCTCGAAAACGGCGGCGTATTTGTGCTGGCCAGCCTGCGGGGCGGCGGCGAGTTTGGCGAAGAATGGCACAAAGCCGGCATGACACCCAACAAGCAAAACGTATTCGACGACTTTATCGCCGCGGCCGAATATTTAATTCAGGCCAAATATACTTCGCCCGAAAAGCTGGCTATTGCGGGTGGTTCTAACGGTGGTTTATTAGTAGGGGCCGTAGCCAACCAACGGCCCGAATTATTTAAGGTAGCTTTGCCGGCTGTGGGCGTAATGGATATGCTGCGGTTTCATAAGTTTACCATTGGCTGGGGTTGGGTACCGGAATATGGGTCGAGCGATAACCCCGCGCAGTTTAAAAACCTGCTCCAGTTTTCGCCGCTGCACAATATTAAAGATGGCGTGAGCTACCCGGCTACCCTGGTTACCACCGCCGACCATGATGATCGCGTAGTTCCGGCCCATTCGTTTAAATATATTGCCAGGTTGCAGGAAAAAGGTGCCGGACCTAACCCTTACCTGATTCGGATAGCGGTAAACGCCGGACATGGCGCCGGAAAATCTACGGCCCAGCAAATTGAAGAAGCCACTGATATATGGGCATTTATATACCATAATATGGGGGTTAATCCTTACGGGGCTACGCCGGAATAAAGGGTGCCATCCTGTTCTTTTGGGCGATTAGTTCGGTTGAAAGAAGAGATCTGGTTCTAAATAAATTATTATAGCTGTCCGTTATCCGTGCTAGCTGCTATAATATTTAATAAATGGTAACCGAAACGAATATTTTCTACTCATTCCTGTTACCATTTATATTTTTGTGCTTTTATCCGCAACAACTAATCAAAAGCTATCATGAATATTACCATCCGGAAAGGAATAAAGGCGGATTTGCCGCAGGTTTACGGCTTGATACAGGAACTGGCTGAATACGAA
The DNA here is from genome assembly GCA_028288395.1 of Adhaeribacter sp. Lineage (GTDB taxonomy): Bacteria > Bacteroidota > Bacteroidia > Cytophagales > Hymenobacteraceae > Adhaeribacter. The sequence goes on from JAQBNV010000473.1 coordinate 7,446, forward strand.
CGCGCACCGCAGGAAGTAACAAATACCCTGGCCGACATGGAAGCCGATGGCTTTGGCGAACAGCCGGTTTTTGATTTTTTCGTGGCCGATGTGGAAGGAAAAGTAGTTGGTATTTGCTTGTATTACATGGCCTATTCTACCTGGAAAGGGAAAATGATGTTTCTGGAAGATTTGGTGGTGACCGAAGCGTACCGCCGCTATGGCCTGGGCAAAAAGCTGTTCGATGCTTTTGCCCGCCACGCCCTGGATCTCGGTGCCAAGCGCCTGAAATGGCAGGTGCTGGAGTGGAACGAGCCGGCCATCGCTTTCTACAAAAAGCTAAACTGCAATCTCGATGCCGAATGGATTAACTGCAACATGAGTGAGCAGGATATAACAGCCTATGTAGCCAGTATTAATTGATCTTATCGGATCAAGCTAACCTGAACCAATATTTAAAGGCGACAAACGGTAAAAAACAAAGCCAACCTAATCTACCAATTCCAGTAAGGTTCGGAAGGCCACAAACTGGTTAGGATAGCGCTGTAGTTGCTTCGCTTGTAGCGTGGGTGCGTAGTCGCGCTGGTATTCTTCAAAGTCATCCATGTTCCGGCAAAAATACTGAATGGCGTAGGTTACCCCTCCGGTATCAGCTTCTTCCGAAAGCATTTTACAAATCTGGAATTTTACAAAATAGGTAGTAGCCATTACTTCCGGAATATGCGTTTCCTTCATCCATTTCAGCCATTCGCTGGCCACGGCGTTGTCTATACTGATGGTTACGTTATATAAAAGCATATATCCTTTCTGATTTAAAATGTTGTACGATAATCAATGATTCCGGATTAGACTTAAATACGGCCGCATTTTCAGAAGCCTAAAATTACTAAAAGGCAATGGGAGTTCATAACCCGAACGGAAGATAAACCCACTGGTAAAGGTTGGTGCCAATTTATTTATCTTATCCGGCCAACGCGCCCCTGCCTTTCTGCAAGCCAGGGGCGTGTTGGGGTTACCAAATTAGCGCCTCTTATAAGCTTATTTCCGGAAAGAAAGAGGAACAATCAATTTCAGGCTTACGTTACGGCCCATGTTATATACGCCTTGCCGGCCGGTTGCTTCGTTCATAGGGGTATATTTCAGGCGACTCAGGTGACTCTGGTAGGCTACGTTAAAAAGGTTATTTATGGTAAGGTATACCGAAAGTAAGCTTGCTGTGCGGCCGTTGGGTACATCCAGGCCGGCACCAAAATTAACTAAAGCATAGCCGGGTGTAGGGGTTTCGGTACCGTAAGCCGCGTAAATCCGGTCCTGCCGGAAATTATACTCTAGTTCCAGGCGGGTATACCAGTTACGCACCAGTTTGCCGCCTTTCCGGAAATCTAACCGTATTTCTGATTGCAGGCGGGGTGCCGGAATAAACGGCAGGTTCCGGGTAGAATCGGGTTGGTTTGCCTGTATGCCACGCACCAGCGAAAAGGTGTTCTCGAAGTGCAGCCAGTCGAGTGGGTGCGGGTGAATATCAATCACGGCTTCGAAGCCATACAGACGGGCATCGCCCTGCACATATTTAAAAGTTGCTGCCGGATCGGTAAGGTCGCTGATAGAGTCACCGCCGGCTACGCTGCGCAGCTTTTCCGCGAAAATATAATTATCAATGTTGTTGCTAAAGCCGTTTATATCCAGGGTCAGGTGTTCCGTGTCCAAGCTTAGGCCAGCATCCAACTGTAAACTGGTTTCGGGTTTCAGGTTGGTGTTGCCTACTTCGTAGCGCACGGTGCCTTCGTGGCGCCCGTTGGCAGCTAGTTCCGAAATATTGGGTGCCCGGAAACCCCGGGCAATATTAAGTTTGCCCGATAGCTTTTTAGAAAAATCTACGGTAGCGCCGGCCGTGCCCGAAATATTGGAGAATCGCTGGTCGAAGGCGATAAATTTGGTTTGTGCTGTGGTAGCCGGGTTGTTAGTTGGTTCTCCTTCGTCGGTTAAAAACAACTCATCGGAAAAGACCGAACGCCGTTCGTAGCGCAAGCCGCCACTGAGGTGCAGGTTTTTGTAATTTTTCTGGGTGAAACCAAAAAAACCAATATCCGATAGCCGGTATTCCGGAATCAGAAATTCTTCGCCTTGGTTCCGGTTAGTTTGCTGCATCCCGCTCGTGCCAAAAGTAGTATTCCAGCCGGCTGCTTCCGGTAAAAAGTATTTGAAATCGTAGCCTAAAGTTTGCAGATTGAAAATTAGCGAAGCCTCTTCACCGTGCCCCTGTTCCGCTTCATGCCCGTGATCGTCGGCGGGAGCGTTATGGTCATGACCAAACTCCTGGCGCAGGTTGCGCTGCCAGTCTACGTTTAAGGTAGCCCGCGAAGCGCCCAGAATAAAATTGTTCTGTGATGCAAACCGCAAGTGATTTACCTGTTGGCGGGGTTCGCTCAGGCCGTAGCCTTTCAGGTCCCGGCTGGTTACCGCTACCTCTTCCTCCTCGCCATCTTTTTCGACGAGCTTTAGGAAATTGCCCAATACATCACGTTCGCCTTCTATCAGGCCCAGGTTCTGGTTAAAAGTGCTGAAGTTCAGGTGCGAGTAGCCCCAGCTTTTATTAACGCCCACGTAGCCGTTCAGGTTTAATTCGTTAAAGCCGGAATTGTATACCCGGCCATCGTACCGGTTGCGGTAGTTGCCGGCTGCCTTCTGACTCAGGCGCGTTTGCCAGTTAAAACCGTTCAGGTTACCGGCATTCATCAGCGAGTTGGCTATCAGGCCATTGTTGCTTTGGTAATTGCCCGCGTAGGAACCGGTAATTTTGCCTTCCTCCACGGGGTCGGGCGAGATAAAGTTTACCACACCGGCCATGGCATCGGAGCCGTACATGATGCTGCCAGGACCTTTTATTATCTCGGCGCGGTCTACCGAATATTCATCAATTTCAATGCCGTGTTCATCGCCCCATTGCTGCCCTTCCTGGCGCATGCCGTTGTTCAGGGTTACCACCCGGTTGGTGCTTAAACCCCGGATAACCGGTTTGGAAATGGCTGCCCCGGTGGTAATCTGCGAAATACCGGGTGTATGAGCAATGGCCTCGATAATATTATTGCCTGACCGCTGCTGTAATTCGCCGGGGCCTACTACTGCCGTGGGTACCGGGTTGCGGCGCTTTTCGGTAGAGGCCGAAACTCCTGTTACAAGCACGGTGCCCAGTTCAGTAATCGCTGGTACCAAGGCCTGGTCGAGAGTAGTGGCGCCCGCAATTACAATGGTTCTGACTACGGAACTATAGCCTACTAGCCGTATCTGCATTAAAAAACGGCCCCGGGGTAAATTATTGATCTGGAAACGGCCCAGTTCATCGGTAGCCGCGCCCTGGCGCAAATCGGGCAGGTATACCGAAACACCCACGAGGGGTTCCTTCGTAACCTGATCGGTAATATTGCCGCTCAGGCTGTTCTGGCCCAGGGCGGCCGAAGAAATAAAAAGAAATAATATAAAAAAGTTTAGTTTCATGGATCCAACAAATTGCCGGCTGCCCCAAATAGTTTAAAGAAACCATTGGTGAGCCTTTTTTAACGAAAGGAAATTGTGAAAAGGTTTGGTGCCTAACCACTTGTAATACAGCATGTTAATAAAATATCTAAAAACTGCTGTATACCGGCTTCCCCGGGAAGGCAGGCTAAATTTTGTCAGGCAAAAGGAATTGGTTGGAGAGGAGGGCCGCGAAGGCAGATAGTGCTCGGGAAAGTAAATTTCCAGATGCTGAAATATTGCTTTAGGTACGTGAGTGGCGCATAAAATACCAGCCAGCTAACCGAAACAGGCAAATGGTAAAAGCTGCTGTCGAATAACTGCTCTACAGGGCAGTGGCTATGTTTTTCGCCTACCTGGTGCTTATAATCCGGATGCGCAATGCTTTTTTCTTCGGTATGCGTGTGCCGGTGCAAAGCCAATATCAGGCTGTCGGGTACCAGCACCCGGCAGAAAATTACCAGCAGAAAAAAAGAAAAAAATCTGGTGTAGGCCGACACGCTTATAATTTTATATAAACAAATATAACAAACCCCTTTAACCTAAGCAAATTAGAAGTTGGCAGCAAACCCGTAATACTTTAATGAAATCTGATTTAAAGTCCTGTTTTCTGCCAACCTGTCATTATTTAACCAATATAATTTAACTGGAATAACTTTTGAGCTGCCGGCTTATAGAGCATCTAAAGCAAAAATTTATCTAAAGCACTACTATGGAAGAAAGAGGCAATATCTCCATTCATACCGAGAATATTTTCCCGATTATTAAGAAATTTCTCTACTCCGACCACGAAATATTTTTGCGCGAGCTGGTTTCTAACGCCGTTGACGCCACCCAAAAATTGAAACGGCTATCGGCCATCAGCGAGTATAAAGGCGAGCTGGGCGATCTGAAGGTAACAGTGAGCGTGGATAAAGAAGCCCGCCAGATTATCGTGCGTGACCGCGGGATTGGTATGACGGCTGAAGAAATTAAAAAATATATCAATCAGATTGCCTTTTCGGGTGCGGTAGAGTTTGTTGAGAAATACAAAGACAAGCCGGAGCCTAACCAGATCATCGGGCAGTTTGGATTAGGTTTTTACTCGGCTTTTATGGTGGCCGACACTGTAGAAATTGTTACCAAATCGTTTCAGGAAGGCGCTGAGGCCGCTCATTGGGTTTGCGATGGCAGCACCGAGTTTACCATTACCCACGCCGATAAAGAAGACCGGGGCTCCAATATTATTCTGAATATTGCCGCCGATTCAGAAGAGTTTCTGGAAGAAGCCCGCATCCGGACCATCCTGACTAAATATTGTAAGTTTTTACCCATCGAGGTAGAGTTCCAGGGCGAGGTGATCAACAACCCTAACCCAATTTGGACAAAACAACCCGCCGAACTGACCGACGAAGATTACCAGAATTTCTATAAAGAACTTTATCCGTTTTCGGAAGCACCATTATTCTGGATTCACCTGAACGTTGATTATCCGTTTAACCTGACCGGTATTTTGTACTTCCCGAAAGTGAAGAACGATTTTGAGCTGCAGAAAAACAAAATCCAGCTTTACAGCCGCCAGGTATTTATTACCGACGAGGTAAAAGACGTAGTGCCGGAGTTCCTGATGTTGCTGCATGGCGTTATCGATTCGCCGGATATTCCGCTGAACGTATCGCGGAGCTTCCTGCAGGCCGATGCCAACGTAAAGAAAATTAATACCTATATCACCCGGAAAGTAGCCGACAAACTGGCCGAAATATTCCGCAACGACCGCGAAGGCTTCCAGCAGAAATGGAACGACATTGGCATGTTTGTGAAATACGGTATGCTGAGCGACGATAAATTCTACGACAAAGCCAAAAATTTTGGATTGTTAGAAAACGTAAATCAGCAATATTTTACGCTGGATGAGTACAAAGAATACGTGCAGGCCAACCAGAAAGATAAAAACGACAACCTGGTACTGCTCTACACCACCGACGAAGAAAAACAGCACGCTTTTGTAGAAGCTGCCAAAGACCGGGGTTACGATGTGCTGAAGCTGGATAATATGATTGACAGCCACTTTATTGGTATGCTGGAGCAGAAGCTGGAAAAAACCACCCTGAAGCGCGTAGACTCTGAAACCATAGATAAGCTGATCGAGAAAGAAGAAACGCAGGACAGCGTACTGACCGAAGACGAAAAAACGGCGTTGAAAGAAGTGTATGAGAAGGCTATCAATAACCAAAACATGCACGTAAGTGTGGAGCCGCTATCGCCAAACGATTCGCCGGTAATTATTACC
>JAQBNV010000578.1 GCA_028288395.1 Adhaeribacter sp.
TGTAACGTCCGGTTACGCCATTGGTTATTTCTTACAAAAGAAATGTAATACTTTTGAAGCTTTAGCCAAAATATTGCTCATAGGCTGCATTTTACTAGCGATTACCTATGCCTGGAACTTGTTATTCCCGGTAAATAAAAAATTATGGACCAGTTCTTTCGTTACCCTAACCGTTGGGCTGGATTGTATCGTGCTGGGCATGCTGGTGTACGTCATCGAGCTGCTGCGTAAAACCAACTGGACTTATTTTTTCCAGGTATTCGGGCGTAATCCGCTCTTTATTTATCTATTATCAGAAGTAGGGGTTATTTTAATGTATTTCTTCCGGGTGGGAGATAAAAGTTTATACGAATTTATTTATCAGACTCTGTTTCAACCTCTTGGCCCTTATGTCGGCTCTTTGCTATTTGCCTTGACGTTTATGTTAAGCTGCTGGCTCGTGGGTTACGTGCTGGATAAACGAAGGGTTTACGTACGGGTTTAAAGCCTGAAACCAAAAAAGAAATTACACACCTTATCTACTTCTTTTAGCGAGGCTCCGATTTAACTGTTTATAATTATCACGTAATCCATAGCATATAATTTATAAAGTGAGAATTATTTAAATCTGACTGAGCTTATACCCAATCGCCTAAAATTACTTCCATTGAAAAACCCGGCAGGTTTTTAAAACCTGCCGGGTTTAATTAAGCTATTACTTTAATGGCTACACGGATAGAAGATAATTTAAACTATTTGGTATAACTGCCGCTTTAACCTAAAAAGAATAACTAATGCCGGCTTTTAAAAAGAAGGGCGTACCGGGCGTAAAATGTATTTCGGTTACCGGCATGGTTTCAGTTCTTAATTGCGACTCGGTTTCAAACTGCGCTTCTTTCCAGTTGGTGTTGAGGAGGTTTTCACCACTGAGTTTAAATTCCAGTCTGCCGGTTGTGTAACTCGCTACGGCATCTAACAAAAAATAGCCATCGGCGGTAAGGCTATAATCTTCGTTGGCAGCCCTGCTGCCCAAAAACCGATAGCGCATGCCTGTTTTTATTTTTTTGGTCTGGTAACTTAAACCGCCGGTGCTGGTAAAAGTAGGCGCCAACGGAATATAATCATACCCGGCCGGTTCTTGCCGGGCACGGGGTCGGGCACGGGGTCGGGCCAGGTTTATATCGGTATCGAGGTATAATTTGTTTGTAACCTGTGCCCGCGCCGATACATCGAGGCCGTAACGCCGCGTTTTACCGGAAGGCTCCGTAATTCCCTCATCCCCCACATACACCAACTCCTGATCCAGGTCTAAAATCCAAACTGCGGTTTGGATAAAAAGCCGGTTTGCGGGCTTGAAGGTAAACCCCAAATCAACACCGCGGGCTGCCGGGAGCACATCTTTGTTTTCCGATACAACCGAAACCCGGGTATCATTGGCATGGTAGCCTTTGCCGGAGCTTAAGTACAGTTGGAAAGCCGGTGATAAACGGTAGGTAATATTTAATTTAGGACTTACCCGGGTAGTGGCTTTACTTTGCTTCGTAGCCGGAAAATCTTCTGCTAACAGACTGGTATAATTAAAAAATAATCGATCGAACCGCAAAGCGCCGTTAAAGGAGAAACGCGGAGAAAGCTGCCAAGTTTGGTTTACATACCCAAAAGTATTTAATTCCTGAATATTTCCCTTTTGTACTTCCGAAATAGTTGTTATCCGGTTTCTGGTGCGCGATAGTTCTGAACCATTTACGTCATCGTAACGCAGGCCGAGGCCATATTCCTGGAGAAGTGGGCGGCCCAGCAAAGAAATTTCCTGGGCGTAGCTACTTTGGTAACCATAAATGCTGCGGTCTTCTTTTTGCCGAATTTGGTCGCCGTTAACGGGGTCATTCAGGAAAAAGGTAAAATCAGAGTAGAGTGCAAAGTCATATTTAATATAGTACAACTGATTCCGCAGGTAAGATCCGTTTTTGAAATTTTTATCGAGGCTGAAATTAGCGTTATACCGGGCAGTCTGGCCACCTTCGGTATTATCAATTGCACCAAAACGGCTGATGCGGCCGGCCACAACTTCCCGCTCGGGAATCTGGCCCGAGGCATCCCATTTACTCCGGAAAGCCGATAAAGACGCATTTAAAATAAGGTTATTTTTAAAAACGCCTTGGTACTTACCAAATAGGTTCAGGCGGTTTAGATCTTGCGGTGATTCGAAGTACCCGTTGCTGAATAAATATTCCGTTGCCAGGTAAGCATTATGTCCGTTTTGCCGGGCGCGGTTGCTCAACAAATCAAAAAGGCCAACGGCCCGGTAAGTATCAAAACGGCCGGCTTCTAACTTTATAGTGCTTTTGTCCAGGGCATTCCGGGTCCGGAAATCGGCGTAGCCGGCGGTCGCAAAATTACCTTTATCGGCCTGGTAAGGACCTTTGCCAAAATCTACTGATTCAATGGTTTCGGGTATCAAAAAATGTAAATCGGAATAGCCTTGGCCGTGAGCATGGGAAACCATATTTACCGGCATGCCATCGGCGGTTAAGTTAATATCGGTGCCGTGGTCGATATCAAACCCACGCAAAAATATTTGCTCAGCTTTGCCGCCGCCTGCATGTTGCGCGATAAACAAACCTGGCACCAGCCGCAATATTTCCTGGGCATTTTGAATAGGCCGGACCTGTACATCCAGCGCGCTGATAATATGCAGGGGCTGATCTGGCCGGGCGGCAACTGATACTTCGGCTAATTCTACGCTACCGGTTTCCAGGAGAGATGTAAGCAGGGTGGGCGCCTGAAAATTAACCGCCACGGTTTTGCTTTCCTGTACATACCCCAGGTAAGATATTTTTAATTCGTAATTGCCATCGGCAAGGCCGTAAAAAGTATAAACGCCGAATTTATCGGTAGTAGAAATTTTGTTTATAGCCGGGATAGCCACTGTCGCACCTTCCAGCGGCGTATTGGTGCCTTTGCCGTAAACCACCCCCCGGATGGAAACCTGGTGGGCCAGCGCGCTGGTTGCTATAAAAAGACACATCAAAAACAAACAGAAAATTTTCTTCATGTTTAGAAGCTATTTAAGCTGGTAAATAGAAAAGTTTAAAAGATATCCGAAATATTAGTCAAAGGTACTTTTTAGCATTATCCGGTCCTTTTGAATTTCGGGATGATTGTTAAGGCTACAATCCACCTAAACTATTTCGGGTGCGCTGGTATAACTAATGGAAGGAAAAGCAAGAGAAATGTGCCTCTATCAGGAAAAATTGCCAACCAAAAACTACTCCTTCAAGCAAAGCACTTTAAGGCAGCCAAGAATTTCTTTCAGCGTGTCCGATTAAAAATTAACCGTGAATTAACCGGAGAATTACGCTCTGTTATACTTGCCAATAAACCGGTTTGGTGTGGGCTGTTTTAGCAGCCCACACCTTGTTTTGGGTTTGAAGTAGTTTGGGTAAGCTAATATTTATAAGGCTGGTTATAATTTCGTGACAGATTGGCTGAGTAAACTTTTTCCTTCGGAACTAAAGGAATTGTTTTGAAAAGGATCAGCCGCTAAAGAACGCCGGATAAGGGTTTCGCCGGCAACGCGGCTGCCTAAGCGGTATTTAATTAATCCATTGAGGCATAGCAGGGCCGCATCCTGGCTGTTGGTGCGGGTAGCTTTTTGTAAAAAGATATCAGCACTTTTATAATCTTGCTTTTTGTAATAGATAGCCGCCAGGGTTTTACAAACGTCAATATTTGCCGGCCTTCTTTTATATTCTTTCCGGGCGAAAGCCAGGGCTTTTTCCGGATCGTGTTTCAGATGCAGGTAAATATTTGCCAACTCCAGATCTACCAAATGACCAGCTTCCTGGTCTTCTTCCATGCCGGAGATCAGTTCCTCCATCACTTTATTAGCTTTTATTTTTTCTCCCTGCTGCTGGTACAGGCGCACCAGTTCTTCCTGGAAAGAAAATTCAGGCAGCGTATTCGCGGCCTCGGTAAACAACCGGATGGCTTCCCGGTGATTTCCTTTTTTCTCGGCCAGGCGGCCTAAGCCGCCTAAAGCAAAAGCATACTTGGGATATTCATCCAGGGCGCGCTGGTACACGGCAGCCGCTTTTTGCAAATCGCCGTTTTTTTCGTACAAACTGCCCAGGGTTACACGGGTCCAAGCAGTTTGCTCCAACCCTGGGTAACCTGCCGCCGCCGCTTGTTCCATGGCCTCAATGGCGCCCGGCAAATCGCCGTGAATTTCGCGCAGGTAAGAAATCCGGGAGTACGATTTTAGATCGGGCCGCAACGCCGTCATCTGATCCGCCATTTTTATGGCCTCTTCGTAATTTCCTAATTCTACGTTGGCATCACACAATACCCCGTACACCGAAGCATTGTGGGTATTATATGGCAAAGCTGCTTGAGCAGTAGTTAGCGCCGGGCCAAACTGGTGCAGCGAGAGCTGGATGGAAGCCTTGGCTACGGTTGCTTCGTACATCATTTCGGGATTGGCCGGTTTCTGGTCCAGGATATCGTTTATTAAGGTAAGTGCCGCAGGGTAATAATAAGGGTGCTCGCCGGTAATCCGCGCCTCCTGCATGTAGGCAAAAGCCAGGTGCAGTTTACTTTGCAAATCATTGGGCTTTTCGCGTAGTTTTCGCTGCAAACCCTGTACGGCGGCTTTGGTATTTACCCATTCGCTGGTTACCGAAATAGGCCCGTGTCTTTCTTTTAAAGGCGGAATGGGATCCTGTACCTGGCGGTAATAAAAAAAAAGACCGGCGGCCGCCCCCAGAATAATTAGCAGCAAGGCATTGTATACGTAATTTTTTTTCATCATTTTTTCGGCTAAAGAAGCTAATCAGGAAA
>JAQBNV010000580.1 GCA_028288395.1 Adhaeribacter sp.
AATATTATCGGGATGGAGTTTGTCCTGATTCAGCCGGGCAGCATGGTAGTAGGTAAATTTGAGCCTGTTGTCAGCCGGCCCAAACAAAACCCGCCTGATCGGAGAACACTGCCGGCTTCGGCGTATGCAGTAGCCGACGAAATGGCCCAAAAGGCGGCTCAGCCCGGCTTCCGGGTTACGCTGGATAAGCCGTATTACATTGGTAAATTCGAGGTTACCCAGGCACAATGGGAAAAAGTAATGGGCAGGAACCCGTCTTTTTTTAAAGGCAATAAAGTAGCAGGCGATGCATCCAAACACCCGGTCGAAAATATTACCTGGAAAGACGCCCAGCAATTCATTAAAAAACTGAATAAGCTCGACAAAAAGCACCACTACCATTTGCCCACCGAGTTTGAGTGGGAATATGCCGCCCGTGCCGGCGCCGAAGGTGATATTCCGTGGTCCGATATTCAGAAAGTGGCTGTACTAGGTGGAACCACTACCAGTACTATCGGACAAAAGCAACCTAACGCCTGGGGGCTTTACGATATGTTAGGTAATGTATGGGAATGGGTGCAGGATTATTACAACGAAAAAATATTTGCCGACCCAACACCACCGCGCTCGGGCAAAGCGCACGTGCTAAAAGGTGCCTCCTTTACCGGCGATGTAAAAAATGCCACCTACATGACCCACGCCGCCGGCCCTGGTAACGGCTATGATATCGGTTTCCGGTTGGTAATGGAGGTGAAGTGAGTAGTTTTTAGCAATTAGTGAATAGCTATTAGCGGTTAGCTGTTAGCTTTTAAATTTTAGCCTAGATTATTCATAACCTGGCGCAAGTTTAGCGAAGCGTAACTTGTGCCTGTTAATGAAAGGAAGTTTTCAACTTCCGGAAGTCGAAGACTTCCTTTTATAAAACACACCAGTCGAAGACTGGCGCGAGCAGGATTGGCGAAAAGTTATCGGCCATTTATTACTTAAAACTTATTACTAAAAAGCCTTTGAAACTACTCCTGAACCTGCTTTTACTTTTGCTGTTAACCAATTGCACCGTGGCCCAGATTCCGGCTGGCTTTAAACAGATATTTAACGGCAAGAATTTAAAAGGCTGGCACATCAGCCGCACCACCCACCAGGGCACCACGCCAGGTGTACGGGTAGAAGATGGCGCCATCGTATTAACGCAGCAGCCATTCGGGCAGGGCGGTGTGTTGTTGTCGGATAAAAAATACAAGAATTTTGAATTGTATCTCGAAGCTAAAATCGATTCTTTTACCAACGGCGGTATATTTATCCGGTCCTCCGAAAGCGGTATTGCTTACCAGATTGAACTGGATGATGCCGCCAACAGTACCGGCAATTTATTGGGCGAACGGATGCCGGTAAGCAAAAGCATGCAAGCTACCGACCGGGCCAAAGTATGGCGGCCCAACGACTGGAATTCTTTCCGGATACGCATGGTAGGTGATATTCCGCGTATTACCCTCTGGATTAACGGCGTGCAGATGTGGGACGTTAAGCAACCCAGGAATGATTTCACTGCCGGAGCAACCACTGGTATGATAGGTTTTCAATCGCATTGGACTACCTTGTACTCGCCCGCGCAACTTGGCTGGAATATTTTGGATTCCTGGGCACCTGGGGCTATGCACCGCTTCCGGAATATTGCCATCAAAGAATTACCAGATGATTTGAAAGAATAGTATTTGATTATCGCCTAGGTTGTCCGGCTTCCTAATATTGGGTTGGATCTAGGTAAATATTCCGGAATCAAAAAGAAACCTCACCGGCCCTAAAGACCGGTGAGGTTTCTTTTTGATAAATAATTATTCCTTAATTGCCGCCGGCGCGGTTCAATTCTTCCAGGTTGGTATTGCGTTTTTTAGCTTCGAACTGGCTGCCTTTGTTAAAGCGGTAGCGCAGGTTAAAACGTACGCTTTGCTGCCCGAAATATTGGTTAAACTCATTAATATTACTGTTGTAGTTGGCTTTGCCGATTATCCGGCGGGTCCGGAAAATATCTGTTACATTTAAACTGGCTTCAAGTTTATCCGTCAGGAAAGTTTTCGTAAGACCGGCATCCAGGCCCCAGTTAGCAGATATTTTGTATAAACCATACGCCGAGGCTCCCTGGTAAACGCCATTTAATTCCAGCCGATAATTTTTAGGCAACTGAATATTGTTTGTAGACTGAGCGTAGAAGAAGAGTTGCTCGTTGCGTATGGCCTTTTCATGCATCATAATGGTGTAATCCTGGTGCGATAAGGTCAGGTTGTTGCTGATATCCCATTTAGAGGAGACTTTTATTGGAGCCACCAGGGTTGCGCTTATATCTTTAAACTCGTCTACGTTGCGTTGCTGGAAAACGGTAATTCGGGTTTCTACAAACTGCTCCGGTATTTCGGCCATAAAGTCTTTGGTAATAGCATAACCCAAAGTCAGGTTATAGGTATTTTTAATCATTTGCACTAACTGGAACGAGTTGGTGTATTGCGGCCGCAAATATGGGTTTCCGCTGGCGTAAGTATATTTATCGAGGTAAAATACGAAGGGGTTCAGGGATTCGTACCGGGGGCGGTTAATCCGGCGGCTGTAGTTATAAGTAACCTGGTAATCTTTGTTTACTTTCTGGGTAATAAACAGGCTCGGAAATAAATTTAAATAATTACGGGCATTGGTAGAATCTGTGGTAACCGAGTAACCTTCGGCATCGGTTTTCTCGGCCCGTAAACCGGCCTGCACCTTGAACTTTTCGCCCAGGTTAGTACTGAAGTTAGCGTAGCCGGCAAAAATATTCTCTTTGTAAATAAAATGGTTGCTCTTTCTCAAATCCAGGCTTTTTACTTCATCGGGATAATTAAAAAACTTCAGGTCGCTGTCGGAGGTTACGTGGCTGGCTTTGGCGCCTAGCTCAAACTTGGTATTTTTATTAAGCGGTTTAACAAAATCTACTTTGGCCGAATAAATATTAAACATAGGTCTGTTTTCGCTGGTTAATAAATCCAGGCGGCCTAAGCTGGAGTCTGTTACTTTTTTGGTATAGTTAATAAATTCGGCTTCGCGTTTGTCATGCAGGGCTACATAATCTAAATCGGCAGTGAGCGTAGTGCCGGCAGTATCTAATTTGCCGGAATAATGCGCGTTAAAAGTGGTATTGTAAAAACTGCCGTTAATCAGGTTGGTAGCGCTGGTTAAAGAGTCCTGCTGCACATTGCCGTTGCGCAGGTAAGTTTCGGTCCGGAAATCGTTATCGGCCCGGAACAGCATCAAGTTAGCCATTACACCTATACTGTGTTTTTTATTTATATCGTAATCGGTACCTAAGCGCAGCGTCGGAATATCGCGGATGCCTTCTTCGCGGGCTTCCTGGTCGAAACTGGTGCTGCGTTCTTCGCCATTAAACAAGCGGGTAAAGGTAGCAATGCGCAACTGAGTCCGGCGAGCCACATCTAAATTGGCAAAAGAATTCCACTTGCCTTTTTTGTAGTTAATATTGCCGCCGCCCGAAAACCCCTGCAGGCCATTGTTCTGGAGGCCACCGTAAACGCTGCCGTTAATGCCGGTCAGGTCGTTTTTCTTCAGGTTAATATTTATAATACCGGCCGTGCCTTCGGCATCGTATTTGGCCGAAGGGTTGGAAATTATTTCCAAATCTTTCAGGTTCTCCGCCGACATGCCCTGCAGCATGGTTTGCAGTTCTTTACCCGATAAATAAGTCAGTTTGCCGTCGAGCATAATCCGGATGCCTGATTTGCCGTTCAGCTGAATATTGCCATCCTGATCAATAAACACGCCTGGCGATTTGGCCAGTACATCGTACGCCGTGCTGCCGGCCGCCCGGGCGGTTCCTTCCACACTCACCACCATCTTGTCGGCCTCTTGCGTAATGGTAGGGCGCAGGGCTTGTACTTTTACCTCTGCTAATTGTTTGGTGTTTTCTTTCAAGGTAAGGGTGCCAAAGTCTCTGGAAAAGTTTTCGCCGGTTACTTCAAAAGGCGGCGTATTAGTCGAGGCAAATCCAATTAAACTGATGCGAAGTAAATATTTGCCGGCGGGTGGGTTTTTAATGGCAAAGCTGCCCGCAGCTGCTGTAGTTGCACCGGTAACCGCTGCGGAATCGGAGGTGCGTAATACCGCCACATTGGCAAAGCCAACAGGATTGCCTTTGGTGTCCTGCAGTATACCGGAAAGTGTGCCATTTGCCTGCGCATTTACGAGGTGGGTGGACGCCAGAAAAAAGAATAAAATTAAGCTGCGATACCAGTTATTCATAGTTGTTTTTGTTCAGATTGAGGTAAAATTTATTTAGATGAGCTTAGCTATTTTCTATTATACCAGCATTGTGCCCTATGATAAACCATTGTATTTCTGTTGTTTAGCTGGTGTTTTTTTGCTTATTTGTGTTCGGAAACAGTACACTCTCCGTTCGTTATCGAACAATGGCTGCGGGCAATAATCTACTGCCATATTATTGTGTTTCGGCTTCGACCAAGGTAATTGGCTGGCGCTAAATAGATGCGGCCAAGGAAGCAGGCGTTGCCTGATTAGATTAATATTTAAACTTATCCGGTTCTTTCTGCTAGTTGGGCAGGCACACTTCTCTTCTATTAAAAAGTTACATCTTAGCTGCATAAATATTAAGCTGGGATTTTGCTTTAAATAATGGGCGACAAAACCAGAACCGCCTACCATTTCTATTATTTATGATGCAATTATCCGTTACCTGGTCGGCAACTAAAAGTCAAAAAGGCTGAATAGCATATATATGGGGGCGAATGGCCAATATTGCGGGCTGAATTGCCGGCAGATAAGATGTTTTTTGCCCTAGACAGACCCTGTATTAAGCGCGGCGGTTTGTGGCGAAAGGAAAGGTTAGTGTTAGGTATCCATATAAAAGCTGAGACTTTTATTAAATATTGTGCTGGTGTAAAGTAGCTTTGCCCGGTATGCCGGATTCCAGTAGCGGTTTTAGCGGCAGAAGAAAAATTGACAGGAATGTATTAGCGGGAGGTCTGCTAAAAAAGGGCATAAAAAAACCTGCCTTGGAGCAGGTTTTCGTTTGTTTTGTGTGTCGTTTAATTAAGGGAAGTTATTAGTTGGTTTTAATCAGCGCTACAAAGCTCTCGGATTGTTTTGGTGATAAAACAGCTACTACATTTTTTTGGTATTCTTCTTCTACTGCCATTAACTTCTTGGTCCGCATTTCTGCATCGTTGGCATACATTTCGTTTATTTCTTTAGCCGCAATAAGTTTTTCCAGGGTATAAGCCTTTACTCTGATATATTCCTGCTCGTTCAAACCAATTTTTTGGGCTAACTGACGAGTGTTTTCAGTCGCTTTAGACCTGATTTGCTCTGGGGTATCCTGGGCAGCTTGAGCAGAAACTAAGACTAAAAGTAAAAAGGCGGAAGTAAATAGTTTTTTCATTTTGGTATAAGTTTTTGTATATAAAATTTTGTTTAGATTTTGATTACTGAATTTTTAATTCCTTCTTTTATAGACGTAATTAAATATATGCAATTATATATGATTAAGCTCACATAAAAAAATATTATGACAAAAATAAATTTAAAATATTTTTTCGAATAATACCATTAAGCAGTAATGTGTATAATATTCCAAAAACTGGAAAATTTCCAGATTGAAAATAGCCCATTATGGGTGTAAATAGTGCCATTATAAATTTATTAAATGTTTGATAAACAATGTGCTACTTATGCGATGATGGTTTATATACGTTTATTAATATATATAAGTTATTCTTTGTATTATATTTTTATTAAATCAGAATAGATTATCTCTTCCAGAGCCTTGATCTCAAATGATTTATAAAATACAACTTCCCATTTTTTGTAATAGAAGCCGTTAAATTCCGGACGAGGGCGTATAGGGTAATATTTATTTCTGCATTCCGACTTATATAAAAGGAACAGCGAGCCGGGCCGTTTCTTTTATATATGATGTTTGATAGTGCTGGGTAAAATAAATTCCGGCAGCTAAAATCAGGGCAGATTATATCTGCCGGATCATGTAGACCAAGCGGTTATTAATAAACTTTAGGTAAAGAAATTCCTTTTATTTTTCGGTACAGCGAGATGGCCGCCTGGTCGGTAAGGCCCGAAATGAAATCGGTAATGCGTAATATCCGGTCGTAGGTGTTGGGGCTAATGGAGCGGTTAAGATCTAAATATTGATCTGGCACTAAATCGAGTAATTTCTGGTGGCGCCGGGAGGTGGGCTCAAATACGGCTTTCAGGAATACCTCCAGCAAGCCTCCCAGTACTTCAAAGCCAGCGGCTTCAATCTCCAGTACCGGCCGGTTGCGGTAAATTTCTTTCACCGATATAGTTTTTATTTTATCCAGCACGGCTTTTACTGAAACCTCGCTAATCAGCGGTTTGTCGTAGGTGCCGTTCAGGATGGCTGCTTCGTTCTGTAAAAATATTCCGGCCGTCTCCTTAATAAGCTTATCAATAATGCGGGCGCGCAGGTAACCGATCTGTTCCCGCCAATCATAAAAAGCAAGGCGCGATTTCCGTTCCGGCGACTCTGCCAATACTTCTTTTAGTAAGTCCATGGCCTGGTCGGGTGGAATGAGGCCCAGGCGGCAGCCATCTTCAAAATCGATGATGCGGTAACAAATATCGTCGGCCGCTTCTACTAAAAAAGCCAGCGGGTGGCGGTGGTAAAATACTTCGTTGCCGGTTGCTTTGCTGCGTAAGCCCAATTCATCGGCTATCGTCCGGAACCACTGTTTTTCGCTCTGAAAGAAACCGTATTTTTTCTCGCTGGTATGCGGGGTGCCTTTCAGGGTGGGTAAACTCTCTTTGGGATATTTGGTAAAGGTTGCCAGGGTGGTGTAGGTCAGGCGCAGGCCACCTTCCATGTTGCATTGGGCCGGATAAGTGTGGGTTAATATTCTGAAACCGGAAGCGTTGCCTTCAAAATTCTGTAGGTCGGCTTTCTGGGTATCGGTTAGTTCATTTAAAAACGGCTGCGCCTCCGGACTCTGGAAGAAGGCCGAGATAGCATCTTCGCCGGAGTGCCCGAACGGAGGGTTGCCGATATCGTGGGCCAGGCAGGCCGCGGCCACTATGTCGCCGAAATTTGATTCGTTTACCTGGTTGGTCTGGCTGAGATCCGGGTAGTTTTGCAGGATTTGCTTACCGGCCAGGCGGCCCAATGAGCGGCCTACGCAGGAAGTTTCGAGGCTATGGGTTAAGCGGGTGTGCACAAAATCGCTTTCGGGCAAGGGCATTACCTGGGTTTTGTTTTGCAGACGCCGGAAAGCTGAAGAAAAAACAATCCGGTCGTAATCACGCTGGTATTCGCCGCGGGTATATTCATCCGAATCGGATAATTCCTGGGCCTGGTAGCGTTTGCGGGAAAGCAGGGTTTGCCAATGCATTTGCTTCATAAGTGTTAAACTGGTTTTAAAAATGGAAAGTAAGCGGGTTTTAGCCGAAAGTAAAACAACCCCGCCGGATTAAAATATTTTTGGGTCGAGAAAAGCCAAAAGAGTAAGGGAAGAAAATATTTTCGGGCTGATAACTTTTGTAGCTATAGTAACGCGCTTACTGCCTCTTTTACCGTTTTACAAATTTTACCTGCTGGGTCTCTTTTTCCTGGATAACCTGTAATATGTAGAAGCCGCTGGCCAGGTTTTTCAGCTCAAAATAAAAAGGATTGTTGCCTTTGGTTACATTCCGGACCAGAACAGCGTGTTCACGACCTAAATAATCGTAAATTTTGATGAGCAATACCCCCGTAATTGGGGTCTGGTATTCGAAGTGCAGCGTATTATCCAGCAGCGGATTAGGAAACAACTGCAAGCCGGCTTGCAAATTCTCTTCGGTGCCGATCCGGCGAATGGGTGAATAATTATAATTATTGTTCTGGTTTACCAGGCGCAGGCGATAGTACGTAAAGTTTGTGCCGGGACGGGGATCGGTTACCGTATAGCTGTGACCGGTTCCGCCGGCAGTTTGGCGGGTTAATTGGTTCCATTGAACGCCGTTGATGCTTTTCTCTACTATATAATAGGCCAGGTTGCTTTCGTTTTGGCTGGTCCAGTTTAAAAGCGCGGTGCCCTCTGGCTGCAGGGTGGCCTCGAAGGTAAGCAG
>JAQBNV010000665.1 GCA_028288395.1 Adhaeribacter sp.
CGATTTTATTCATTGGTTTACTTCTGTAAGGTCATGGTTGGAGGCTATTGTTTTTTGTTCCTAATTAAACAATATAAAGCTTATTACCAATTGTTATTAATACAATTTGTAATTGCTTGATTAGTAAACCTGACCTGTTTTCGGAAGATTTTTACTTATTAAAGGGCTGTAAAGGAATTTTCTGCTCCAGAAAATCAAGACGAATTCCGCCGGCTTCGTTTCCGCTTGGCCGCCACGTTTGATTTTTTAGCTTTTCTTGAACGGACCACCTTCTTCTTCGAGGTGCGTTTTATTCTTTTTTCGGCGACTAAAGGTTTTACCGCTTCCGGGTACAGAATAGCCTGCACATTTTGCATGTAAGCCAAACTGCCATTGGTTACGTTGCTGAGTACAATAATGGCGCTGTGGTCTTTGCGGTTGCGCATAAAATAGTTGTTAAACCCGTGCCACAGGCCGCCGTGGTACTCTACCGGTTCGGTGTCGGCGAGTTTGCGGAGGCGCCAGCCAAAGCCGTAGTCTTCCTTTTTGGTTTCTTTGGCCGCCCCGACAAAAGCTTCCTCCAGGGTGGCCCGCTTCACCAGTTTTTGGGTGTACAGGGCCTGGTCCCATTTGTATAAATCCTCTACCGTCGAATAAATGCCTTTATCGCCCTGCACGCCATCCAGGAAATCGATTTCTCTTTTGCGGCGGCGGGCCGTGTGGCCGGGTGGAATGTCAGTATATTTATCGGTGAGTACCCAGCTGTTTTTCATGTCCAGGGGCCGGAATATTTTCTTTTCCATAAACTCCTCGAAAGGCATACCCGAGGCTTTGGCGACAATGGCGGCCAGCAGAATATAACCCGTATTGCTGTAGTTAAACCGTTTGTCGGGCTGGTAGTAAATGGCGGGCTTGTGCTCGGTCATCAGCCGGATTACCTCTTCGTTGCTGATAAAAGTGCGGCGGTCCGGCCAGTATTTTTCAGTAAAATAAGTATAATTGGGTAAACCCGAGCGGTGGGTAAGCAGGTGCCGGATGGTGATGCATTCGTAAGGGAAATCGGGAAAAAAACGTTGCACCTCGTCTTCGTATTTCAGCCGCCCAGCTTCTTTCAGCATCATAATGGCCATGGCTGTAAATTGCTTGCTTACCGAAGCTAACTGAAAAGGCTTTTGCGTGGTTAAGGTGTCTTTCTTCTGGAAATCGGCGTAGCCGAAGGCTCCTTTGTATAATATCAGGTTGTACTGCGTTACCAGCACCGTACCGTTAAATCCTTTGTATTTATGTAAAGACCGGAACAGGGAATCGAGTTGGCGTTGTTGCTTTTTAGCCCGTTCGGGGTTCACCAGCGCTACTATCCGGTCGAACTGCTCCTCATCTTCGGCAACCGCGGCCGCCGTTCTTTCGGAGGTGGATTCGGAACAGGAAAGTAAAGTGCACAGGCAGGCTACCCAAAAAAAACGAAGCGAAGCATTTACCATTTTCATGGACACCATGAATAAAAATTTAAGCCAAAGAATTTAACTAACATAAAGAAAATTTCCCGAATTCTATTCAACTTTTTGGATATTCTGTTTTCTTTTTCCCGCCGGCTGCCTGCGCCGGGCACGGTTTAGGTAAACGTTTGCCCGGCTAAAAAATTCAATTTAATAGTTGATTATTTAAGAGCTAAATATTTTAGAAGGCATGCCGCCGGAGGTAAAGCTAACCCCGGAGGAGGTGTTACATTACCGGACATAAGAGTGTATCAAAACCGCACGATTCAAAAGCCTCTTACTTAAATAACATTAATTAAGATATTGATTATCAATAAAATATATATGTGGCATTTTTCTTATTGGAGTAAAGGTGAATATTGTATAAATAAATATTATACCCGGAAAGTCAGGTAATATTTTATGGTTCAGGTTTTTCCACCACGGGCTTATCAGCTACTAATATGGTAAAGAATTACTTAAAAATTGCGCTCCGAAACCTGCTCCGGCACAAAGGTTATACCTTTATTAACATGGCGGGTTTAGCGGTGGGCATTGCCTGCTGCACGTTTATTCTGTTGTATGTGCAGGATGAACTTTCTTTTGAGAAACACCACCGCCAGGCCAGGAATATTTACCGGCTTAATATTACCATCGACAACAACGGTACCACCGAAAAAGCTGCTATTACGTCGCCGCCCATTGCGCCGCAGGTAAAACAGGAGTTTCCGGAAGTAAAACAGTTTGTGCGGCTCAACAGCACCGGCGGCCACGAACTGCTCCGCTACGGCGACAAAGCCCTGTACGAAACCCGGGGCTATTACGCCGATTCTACCTTGTTCCATGTGTTTGATTTTCCGTTAGTGGTGGGCAATCCCAAAGCGGCCTTAAACGAGCCCAACTCCATTGTGCTGAGCCAGGACCTGGCCCGGAAATATTTCGGCAACGAAAACCCGATGGGCAAAATAATGGAAATGGAAGGTGGCACGCCGCATACCTTAAAAGTAACCGGCGTATTAGCCGAAGTGCCCCGTACCACCCAGATCCGGCCCGATTTTCTGGTGCCTATGCGGCTGGTAGGTAAAGAATTCCTGAGCCAATGGTTTGCCTACGGCTTTACCTCCTATATTCTGGTAAACAATAATTTTGATGCCACTGCCTTTGATAAAAAGCTGGCCGCCTTCACCAAAAAATACCAGCCCAACCGGCCCGGCACCGCGCCGCCGCCATCGCTGCACGTTCAGCCGCTGCTGGATGTGCATCTGGACCCCGACTACGGCGGCCAACTGGCACCAGTTAGCGATATAAATAATATTTACCTGTTCTCGGCGCTGGCTTTGTTTATTATTTTGCTGGCCTGTATTAATTTCATGAACCTCGCTACGGCCCGCTCGCAGAACCGCGCCAAAGAGGTAGGCGTGCGCAAGGTAATTGGCGCTACCCGCCCGCAGCTTATCCGCCAGTTTTTAGCTG
Organism: Adhaeribacter sp.; assembly: GCA_028288395.1. GTDB lineage: Bacteria > Bacteroidota > Bacteroidia > Cytophagales > Hymenobacteraceae > Adhaeribacter. The sequence continues at coordinate 2,928 of JAQBNV010000665.1, forward strand.
AGTCGCTGTTGCTTTCGGTGTTTGCCTTGGTTCTGGCCCTGATAATGGTGCACCTGGCTTTGCCTTTGTTTAACCAGCTGGCGGGTAAATACATAGAAATAAATTACCTGCAAAACTCCGGGCTGTGGCTGGGCATGCTGGGGCTTGCCTTGTTTTCGGGCCTGGTTGCCGGCATCTACCCGGCTTTTTACTTGTCGGGTTT
>JAQBNV010000667.1 GCA_028288395.1 Adhaeribacter sp.
GGTTATATACCCTGGAAACAAACCCAGCCGCCAAAACTGCTTTTAATAAAACCGATTGGAATAGATACCGCCTCGAATGCATCGGCAATACCATCCGAACTTGGGTAAACGGCCAGCCAGTGGCACATTTGCTCGATGCCGAAACGGCCAGAGGCTTTATTGCCCTGCAGGTGCATTCCATTGCAAAAGATAAAAAAGATGGCCAGCAGATCCGGTGGCGCAATATCCGCATTCAAACCGAAAACCTGAAACCCAGCCCGCCTACAAATATTCCGGTAATAAATAACCTGCCCAATGTCTTATCGGATCAGGAAAAGAAAGACGGATACACTTTGCTGTGGGACGGCAAAACCACCCAGGGCTGGCGCGGCGCGCACAAAAAAGAATTTCCGAAGCAAGGCTGGGAAATAAAAGATGGGGTGCTTAGCGTGGTAAAAGGCAACGGTGGCGAATCGGCGAATGGCGGCGATATTGTAACGGAAAAAGAATATGGCGCTTTTGAATTAAAATTTGATTTTAAATTAACGCCGGGCGCCAACAGTGGTCTGAAATATTTTGTAACCGAATCAGAAAAAAATACCGGCTCGGCCATTGGGCTGGAGTTTCAGTTACTGGACGATGAAAAGCACCCCGATGCGAAAATGGGCGCGGTGGGCAACCGCACGTTGGGTTCTTTGTACGATCTGATACCAGCGCTTAAAACACCGCAAGCCCGGCGGCCGATTGGCCAATGGAATACGGCCACCTTAAAAGTTTTTCCGGATGGCAAAGTAGAGCATTGGCTAAACGGCCATAAAGTAACCGAATATACCCGCGGCACCCCCGTTTATTACGCTTTGGTGGCCCGGAGCAAATACAAAGACTGGCCTAATTTTGGCATGTCTCCCAAAGGTAGAATTCTGTTACAGGACCATGGCGATCAGGTCTCCTTCCGGAGTCTCAAAATTAAGGAACTGAATTAAAATTTAGCTTGCGGAGTTTATCATTCAAATGAAAAAAATACTTTATCCTTTTCTGCTTCTCTTTCTCAGCGTCGTTTTAATTTATTGCCAAACAAACAAAAATCTCAGCGGTTCTGCTGGCGGCACGACGGAGAGCATTAGCAATGGCCCGGTTAATTTAGAAGCCTCACCGTTTGTATCGCCCGAAGCATCTTTAAAATTAATGCAGGTAGAACCCGGGTTTGAGGTAAAATTAGTAGCAGCCGAACCCCAGATAAGTGCGCCAGTGGCTTTAACCTTCGATAACAGCGGCCGGATGTGGGTAATCGAAATGATTGGTTACATGCCCGATACGGTTGGTACCGGAGAAGAAAAACCCAATGGTAAAATTGTAATTCTGGAAGACAAAAATAAAGACGGGGTAGCCGATGCGCGTAAGGTTTTTCTTGATTCGTTGGAGCTGCCCCGGGCTATTTGCCTGATTGAAGACGGTATTTTGGTAGCGGAGCCGCCGCGCCTGTGGTATTATAAGATTAAAAACGACCGTCCGGTAAGTAAAACCTTGGTAGACGACAAATACACAGAAGGCGGCAACGTAGAGCACCAGCCCAATGGCTTGTACCGGGCCCTGGACAACTGGATATACAGTGCGAAATCAAACAAGCGCTACCGTAAAAGCGGTGATAAATGGCTTATCGAACGCACGCATTTCCGGGGCCAGTGGGGCATCAGCCAGGATAATTACGGCCGTTTGTATTACAATACCAATTCTGAAAATTTACTGGGCGATTATTTTGCACCCGGATTGGGAGCCACAAATAAAAACCAACGTAGTGTAGCCGGATATGTCCGGAAAATAGTGCCTAATAATAAAGTTTACCCTATCCGGCCCACGCCGGGCGTTAACCGGGGGTATATGAAAGGCGTTCTGGACGATAGCCTTCGGCTCGTAGATTTTACCGCGGCCTGCGGTCCGGTTGTTTACCGGGGCGGTTTGTTTGGTCCGGAATACGAATGGGATGTTTTTGTGGCGGAGCCTTCGGCCAATTTAATAAAGCGGAATATTCTATCGGAAAAAGGGTATGTGGTAACCGGGAAACAGGCTTACGCCAAAAAAGAATTTTTAGCCAGCCGCGATGAGCGGTTCCGACCCGTAAGCCTCTACAATGCGCCGGATGGTGCCCTATACGTGGTAGATATGTACCGGGGTATCATTCAGCACAAAACTTATTTAACCACTTACCTGAAAAATGAAATCGGCCGCCGCCAGTTAACCGAGCCTTTAAATGCCGGGCGGATATATAAAGTGGTGCCGAAAGACAAAAAGTCCAAATTTGTTACCTTGCCCCATAACCCCACCGAACTGGTAAAATTGTTGGGGCATGCCAACGGTTGGGTACGCGATAATGCCCAGCAAATGCTTATCGACCAAAAATATACCCAAGCCATTCCGGCCTTGCGGCAGGCGGTAAACCAGAAGAAAAATCCGTTGCAGGCCATTCACGCCCTCTGGACGCTGGAAGGTTTAGGCGCGTTGCCAACCGAAACAGTTCTGGCTTTACTGCAGGATGCAGAATGGCCCCTGCAGATGCAAGCCTTAAGTGTGTTGCCCACGGTTTTAAATAAAGATAATTACCGGCAAATATTGCCGGTGTTGTCGCAAATGGTGCAAACCGACACCCTGGCAGCACCTTATCTGGCTTTTGCGGCTACCGCTATTCAGCCTGTAGATAAAGACGCTGCGAATAATTTATTGTATCAGATTGTAAAAAAATACCCTAATAACCCCTATGTGGCCGATGCTGTTATCAGTAACCTGCCGGACCGGGAAGAGGCATTTAGCAAAGAGATTTCGGCGTACGCGGCCGGACCGGGATTAGCGATAAATAAACAATTGGGGCAGGTTATTACCAATATCCGCAATGCCCGCGCGAGCCGTAACCCGGATATTCTGAAAAAAGAGTTCCCGAAAGGAGCAGCGCTGTTTAATTCTACCTGTCAGACTTGCCACGGGCCGGATGGCAACGGGGTAAATGGACTGGGACCCCCATTGAACGGGTCGGAGTGGGTAACCGGCGACAAAGACAAATTAACTTCGATAGTGTTGTTCGGTTTAACCGGGCCTGTTACGGTAAAAGGACATGTTTACAAAGCACCGGAAGTGAACGGCGACATGCCCGGCATTGGCTATAACCAGGATTTATCTAATGAGGAAGTGGCCGAGTTGCTAAGCTTTATTCGAAAATCGTGGCAAAATGATGCCGAAAAGGTAAGTGCCGAAGCAGTTGGTAAAGTACGGGAAAAGCTAAAGGGCCGTCAGAAAGCTTTTACGGAAACAGAATTAAATAAAATGTAAAGCTTAAACTTAAACGGCAGCTAAAAATTAAGGGTAGTGTTCAAAAAGTAAGGATGGTTAAATTAGAGAAAAGACAAAGCGGCACAGCATTCGTAAAATAGGAGTTGCCAAACTTCTAAAAAATGAACAGCTGTCCTCATTGCCAAAGCACAAAAATAGTTAAAAACGGGAAAACCTGGTATGGTAAGCAGAACTATAAATGCCATCATTGTAAAAGACAAGCTGTGGCAAGAACTATAGCAACCAGCTTAGAAAAACAAACATTGTTAAAGCGCTTCCTTGTAGAGCGGCTGTCTTTGCGGGCCATAGCCCGGGTGCTGCAGGTAAGTATGGGCTGGCTAATTCCCCGTATTCAACAGCTTTGGCAGTCGGTGCCTGAGGAGTTGCCTGTGGGTAAGTTGCACCAGGCCGAATTAGTTCTCTACTGCCTGGAAGCCGATGAAATGTGGAGCTATGTAGGGGCGAAAGACTGCCCGGTATGGCTGTGGCTGGCCGTAGAAAGAAGCACTGGCCTGATAGTTGGCTTTCATGTAGGAGAAAGAAAGCAGGAAAGTGCGCTGGGATTATGGTTGAGTATTCTGCAAACTTTACGAGAGAAAGCATTGGTGTTCACCGATGATTTAGCTGCTTATGCGGCTGTTTTT
>JAQBNV010000009.1 GCA_028288395.1 Adhaeribacter sp.
ATCTATTTCAATGCCCATCAGTTGCATAAGTTTACTGGCATTAAAGCTACGGCAAAGGCCCGGCTGTAAATGGTAATCAAATAATATTTTATCTTCCTCGATGGTGCTGTTAAAGCTATAATTGGTAATATATTCCGGGTAATCCTGCTCCATAGCGCCCAGTTCCAGGTCGTGGGTAGAAACCAGCCCGGCGGCGTTGCGACGGTGCATCTGCCGGATTAAAGCCTTGGCTCCTTCGTGCCGATCGCGGGAGTTCGTCCCTTTTAATATTTCGTCTAATAAGTAAAATACCGGCGCTTCGCCGGCTGACAAGTCCAATAGTTGACGCAGCCGTTTTAATTCGGCGTAAAACGAGGAAGTACTTTCGGACAGGTTGTCTTCGGTACGCATGGCCGTAAATACCTGCACCGGGAACAACTTAAACTGCCGGGCACACACCACCGAACCAGCCTGCGCCAACACCAGGTTAACGCCCAGGGTCCGCAGAAAAGTACTTTTACCCGACATATTAGAACCCGTAATAATGCACGTATGTCCGGTACCGGCCATTTTAAAATTATTCGTAATGCGCTGATCTGAAAATATTAACGGGTGCCCCAACTCCTGGGCATCAATCTCAAAAGGAATATTACTTAAAGCCGGTACGGTATAAGCCGGGTAAGCAAAACCGAAAGCTGCTAAACTGGATAAAGCTTCGGTTTGGGCAATTACATCCAGTATATGGGCCAGGTCTGGCGCCACCTGCTTTTTCCAGTTTTCCAGCCGGTACATCCAAAAGAAATCCCACATAAAAACAGCATTCAGAATTAAGCTGATATATACATTCATGCGGGCCGAAAGATATTCTACAATAACAGCCAACCGATGAATCTGGGCCGACGCCGGCTGGTGCTGCACCACCAAGTTTTGTTTTAAATCTTGCAGTTTTTCAGCTTGCGAAGGTCGGTTTTCCAGGTGCTTTAATAAATCGCGGTAACAGCGCAATACATCGTACATGCAGCTGCTTTTTACGTAATAATCATCGCGTTCAGTGTTGTATTTATAGCACAACAGGTATTGCGTAATCATTAATACCAGGGCAGGATAGCCACTAAAACCGTTAAAATAAAGAATAATACTCCCCAACGTTAAAACCGGCAATACAAACGTAATAAGCTTTAGCCACTGCTTGTCGCGGTAAAAATCCGGCGCTTTCAGCCAGCCAAAAAACAGGAATGGTTCTTCTACCTGGTGCTTGTAATGCTGGGCCTTGGCCTGCAGGTTTTGCCGCCAGTCTATATCGGAGCCAAGTTCGGCTACTGCTCCCTGCCGGGCAATTATTTCTAAAACCGGCGCCCCGGCGCTTAACCAATCGGCCAATTTTTCTTTACCTATGCTGGTCACTGCCCGGTTTACCAACTGGTAAACCGAATGCGGCCCAAAAATATCCAGGTCGGAAGTGTACGGATGCTTCGCATCTTTAAAGCGGTCACCGGCAGCAAAAGATTGTAAATTTCCGCTTAATCTTTCTGATTCTTCCTCATTAATTTTTTTCAGGAACCGGTTGTGCTTTTGCCAATATTGGAGTTTGGTATGTTTTTTAAAAACCACCAGAAAAAGGATATAGGCGACCAGGAGCACTGCAAAACCGGCCGGCGAGCGACCATAGTAAAACAAATAACCGCTACCTATCGCTCCGGCCAGAAAAATAGTTAACCGCAGCCATCCCAAGGCATTGGCGTTTCGTTTAAACCTTTCTTCTTCTATAGCAAAAGCCTGCGCCCGACTAATAAATTGCGCCTCGGGTGAATTTATCATATATCTGAAATAAAATTATCTAATCCGGCAAGTGTTTTAACCAGTACCAAATGTATTACCTGAACTGCCGAAAAAGCATGCGACAACAAATATTAATATTTATTACGTAACTTTCTCAGCTAATTAAGAAGCGCCCTATGGAACTCCTGAAAGATTTGTGGCAGTATTTTAAAGAAAATAAAAAGTGGTGGCTGGCCCCGGTTATCCTGGTGCTGCTGCTGATTGGTGTTTTACTGGTAGTTGGCGGCAGTTCGGCCATGGCACCTTTTATCTACACCCTTTTTTAAAAACTGATTGACATGCCTGGCCGCTTGCATTATCCTTTATACCTGCTGGTTTTATTTATTATAGGGTTTTCGTTCCTGGAAATATATGTTCGACAGGTAAAACCGAAGGTTGATTTACTCGTTTTTACAGGCAAGCGATTAAGTCCTTCGCCCATGGCTACCTGGGCCCTGCGCGATGCTTTCTCCGGGTTTAAGCCAAAGCCCGGCAAGTACCGCCTTTCGTTGGGTGATAACCCGGTGAGTAAAACGGTAAACCAGCATTCCTTTATTTCTACCCCCGAACTAACTATTGCCAAACCGGCTAATACCATTCGCATTGTTTTTTTAGGAGAATCTTCCACGGCCGGCACAGGTATTAATTTAGCCGATGAAGAAACCTGGCCCTACAAAACCATCCAAATAATAAAAGATAAGCTGCCCAACCAAAATATCCAATTTATAAATGCGGCAGTGGGCGGTTATACTTCTTTTGAATCTTACGGACGCTTATGGAGCCGGGTCCGATTTTTTCAGCCCGATTATATAGTGGTTAATCATGGCTGGAACGAGATGTATTATTTTAAAGACGAAGATAACCTATTAGAGTTAAATACCGATGACAACGGTGATTGGGATTTAGAAAAACCCCGGTATAAAATGGCTATGTACCAGCCCCACTTCCTGGACCCTTACCTCTCCTGGTCGCAGTTATTAACGCACCTGCGGATTAAATTTGCTAACCCCATTGCTGCCACCGGCGAGGTTAAACCCATTACTACTCCCACTCCTTTAAAAACAACGTTTGGTAAAAAAGGACTACCGGTTTACCAAACTAATTTGAAGTTAATTAAATCGGCCGCCGAAATATTCGGCGCAGAACTTTTTGTTATAAAACAACCTACCCTTATTGTGTCTAATCTGCCGGAAAAGGAAAAGAAACGCTGCGGCTACCATTTACATGGTTTTGATCACGCGGCCCACGTAGCTGCTTACGATGCTATTTATGCGGTTATTGAAGCAGAAATACCGGCCGACCACATCATGGATTTAACACC
>JAQBNV010000026.1 GCA_028288395.1 Adhaeribacter sp.
GGAATACTAAAAGAAGATTAAATATATAAGTAGGGTAAATGCGTAGCCAGCGGCTGGTAATAAAAGAAAAGAAGGGTCTTTCCAGCAGATCGTATTTTTCTTTATACATCTTATGTATCCAGTAGCCGCTGAGCATAAAAAAGGCAAATACCGCAAATTCTCCTATCTTAATATATTTTGTATTATGGTGAAAAACCACAATCAAGGCCAAGACCAATCTTAAAAAACCAGGACCTGTTAAAAAACTTTTGATAGTAAAGGTTGGGGAAATAATGCTCATTTAGGTAATAAAAATTAACTTCCAGAATAGGTATTTACTGGGCAATTGGGGTGCGGTTTAACCCGGAATATTTAGCGGGCTGCTTAAAACTTTTTGCTTTGATAACGGAGGGAATACTGGTAAAACAAGTGAAACTTGCAATCGAGTAAGCAGGGGAAGCTGGTTTATCGCATTAACCTAATGGCGTCAGATTGATAAGACAAACCAGCTTTCCCGTTACTGGTAAGCGGTTAAGAAATTTACTTCTTATAAAGCTTTAACCTTCTTTTTGTCCTCGGAGAAATAACCATATTGGTATTTATCTTTGCTGGCCGGCACGTCGTTCAGAATAATCCCAACATTGCTAATTCTGCCTTCCTGGTACAACATATCCAGCTCGGCTAATTTTTCTTTCGGGGTATAATTCTGGCGGATTACCAGGAGGTTTAAGTCGGTATATTTGGCAATGATGAAAGGGTCCGAAACAATACCTAATGGCGGACTATCTATTAAAATATAGTCATAGGTATCACGTAAATGGTTAAGCAATACCGGGAAGCGATCATCCAGAATTAATTCGGCCGGGTTATTCGGTAAAGGACCCGTAGCAATGGTATCCAGCATGGGATTATCGGTCGGAAAAATAATGTCCTTAATGGCTGTGTCGCCGTTTAAATAAGAACTAATACCTACTTCCTGCTTCATTAATTTGTGCAGTTGGCTGTAAATCCGGAGATCCAGGTTTATCAGAACCGTTTTCTTACGGGCCAGGGCCAGCGAAGAAGCTATATTAATGGAGTTGAACGTTTTACCTTCGCCGCTGCTGGTAGAAGTAACCAATAATACCTGCGAATTTTTATTTACGCCCATGGCATTTAGCGTCGAGCGTAATACCCGGAACGATTCGGAAATTGCGGTTCTGGAATTAGAGGTGATAGCGTACGGCGAAGAGTTGGTATTGTGATAAATAGTGCCCAAAACCGGTATCGACGTCAGGCTCATTACATCGTCTTTAGAGGTAATTTTATTGTTCAGCGTCCCTTTAATCCAGACGAATGAGAAAGGCAGACCTAAACCCAATAACAAAGCCAGAATATAGGTGTTTGTTTTCTTCGGTTGGATGGGCACCCCGCTTTCCATAAAGGCGGGTTCAATTACCCGGTTTTGAACGGTTGCCGAGGCTTTAATAATACCTGCCTGTACCTTTTTCTGCAACAATAACTGGTAAACGCTGCTGTTTAGGGTATTTAATCGTTCCAAGTCTACGAATTGCCGCTCAGCTTTAGGAACCTGGCTCACGCTTTCCTGGAAGGTACGGCTCCGGGAATTAATCTGGCTCAGCCGGATGCGGTTAGAGGTAATTAAGCTGTTCAGGTTTTCCCGCAAGGTTCTTTTAAGGTTGTTGATCTTTATCGTCAGATCCTGGTAAACCGGGTTCTTGGTTTGGCCATCCGTTGAAAAGCCGTTACGCTCTATTTGCAGTTGAACCAATTGGCTGATTAAATTATTTAGTAACCCATCTTCGATACCAACCGAGGAAGGAACTACCAGCCGATCTAAGTTCCGTTCGGACCTTAAAGACTCCATAATAGAATTGTAATACCGCTCATTTACCACCAGGGTAGCTTTCTCATTTTCTAACTGCGACAAAGCCGAAAGATTGCGGTCGGCCATTGAACTGGCTTCAGTGTAAGTGTTTTCAGTTTTAAATGCTTCCAGGCTCTTGGCCGATGCGGTTAAGGTACTACGGATGGAAGTTAGCTGTTCATCAATAAAATCCAGGGTTTGCGTAGCCGCCCGGTTTTTATTTTCATACTTATAATCAATATATTGTTTGGTGTACGCATTCAGGAAATCAATTCCTTTTTGTGGAATGCTGGTTTCGTAATAAATATCCAGTACCGAACTTTCATTTTCCGGGAATAGAATAGATACCCGCGATTTGGCCATCATTACTAAATCCTGCCACTCATGAATGATAAATTCATAGGTTTGTTTCTGATGCTGGGCCGGATTAAAGTTGGGTGTCGTTTCAATTAAAATGGCATTGCCATTAATCATTACCGATTCACCTACTTTATGCCGGGTAGTCCATTGGGTATTTTCTTTTGTAAGTTTTAAGCCTTCATTCTCCAGGGTAAAATAATCTTTGTCGATAAAGATAATCTGGAACGGGCTGCCAGTTACGGTAGAGGTTAAGGTAGAGTCTACAAACGAAACCCTAAATGGCAGTTCTTCATAAATTTCACGGGTGGCAAACTGTTCTTTGGTAAAGTAAGAAACCCGGAAATTAAGGTTTTTCATAGTCCGGTAGATAAACGGATACGATTTTAAAATCGCAATCTCGTCCGCCATATTTTTAACCGGAGCTTCCGTGGTGGAATTTTCGTACAGAATCTGGGCCATATCGTTTTGCCCCGGATCCGCTTCTTTTACCAATACCGAAGATTTAACCATATAAATGGGAGGAGTGTACAGGTTGTAAAAATAGGCACCCGTCAGGAAAAGCATGGCGCTTACCAAAAAGAGATATTTATAAGCAAATATTCTTTTGAGTAATAAGCGGTTTTTGATGGTTGTCTTTTTGTTAACTCTAGGCGTTTGCAATGGATCCATTTTATTAAAAACTATAAATAATTGTAATATATTTTTTAGCTGAGTACTTAATTTTTACAAGACAAGACTATGCAGCAATTTACCGGCCAACTAACGCCACCGCCACAAACTTTTTTTAATTAATCTTATTTACCAGCTTTAAAGTTGTTAAACCAAGCCGTATTTTCACCGGTATTTATTCGCTTTTACATTGGTTTAGAAATAAAAAGTAATTTATAACTACGAATAAAACGGTTGGGTAACCTAACC
>JAQBNV010000043.1 GCA_028288395.1 Adhaeribacter sp.
AAAGCAGGCGAAAGCAGAGCATAAATATATTCTGTTAAATTTTTCGGGCTCAGACTGGTGCGGCCCTTGTATACAATTAAATAAAAGCGTTTTTCAAACCGAAGAATTCGCTAAATATGCCGCCGAAAGTTTGGTATTGGCTAATGCCGATTTCCCGCGCCTGAAAAAAAACCAGCTCGTTCCTGCCCAACAAGCCCTAAATGAGGCCCTGGCCGATAAATATAATAAAACTGGTGCTTTTCCGCTTACCTTGCTATTAAACGCCGACGGGAAAATAATCCAGCAATGGGAAGGCGTGCCCGCTCATACACCGGCGGTCTTTATTTCTCTTCTAAAACCCCAAAGTAAATAATTTACCTTTTAAGGTAAGGCTGGAATGCTATACCAACGGGTAGTTAAATTGATGGGTAACCGGTTTAAATTTAATATTTTAACCGAATCAAAACCGCTCGCTGATAATTGCCTGGATGCAGCCATTGCGGAGATACCGCGCATCGAAGCCCTGCTAACACTTTTAAACCCGGCAGCCAGACTAATCAGATTAATGACCAAGCCGGTTTAAGCCCGGTAAAAGTATATCCGAAACTAACTTTATGTTATACCGGGAAGGAGCCTCCGGCGGAAACGGTGGCAAAACCGGCGGTGGCTGTGGTTGTAATTAAGGGTTTGTCATCATGAAAAAGATTTACTTAAACGTGGCTGTAGCTTATATAGCCATAATTCAGGCATTTTCTCAATCCACCGTTCCGAATAGCACCGTTTATCAAACCCGAAAACTTAAAGTAGATGAAATTAATTTAGTTTCGAGCTATTACCTGCAAGCCGGCAACCACTCGGCGGTAACCGGTGGGATTGGCACCGAAAAATTATCCGATTTTGCCAATATGCTGGATATATCGTTTATTAAAGCCGGCAAAGCCGCGCGGGTGCATACCATTAATCTGGCCCTGGGAGTGGATAGCTATTCTTCGGCATCTTCTGACCAAATTGACCCCTACACCATTTCCTCAGCTTCTAAGTCAGATTTACGCATTTACCCGTCCGTAAACTGGTTGGTAAAAGATTACCGGCAACACCGGTCCTTGGGCGCTGCCATTTCCCTGTCGCACGAATATGATTACCAATCGTTAGGTGGTAATATAAATTATTCTAAATTTTCGGCAGATAACAACCGGGAATTCAATCTAAAACTGCAAGCCTTTCTGGATACTTGGAAAGTTATTTATCCGATTGAACTGCGAACCATTCGTAAAAGCGATGGCAACCAGGAACCGAACCCGGCAGCCTCCGGTAACAAACCCCGTGATTTTTACAACGCTTCTTTCTCCTTAACTCAGGTAATTAATACCCGCCTGCAGCTTTCATTTTTATTAGATTTAGCGTATCAGGTGGGGCAGTTAGGCACCCTTTACCAACGGGTTTATTTTTTAAACAAGACGGCAGTTGTAGAGCATTTGCCCGAAAGCCGTTTTAAAATACCCATCGGTCTGCGGGCTAATTACTTTCTCGGCGACAGATGGATGCTTAGATCTTTTTACCGGTATTATTCAGATGATTGGGGAATTCAGGCGCATACCCTGGAAATAGAAACGCCTTATAAAATTACGCCATTTATATCCGTCAGCCCTTTTTATCGGTTTTATAATCAAAGAGGAGCTAATTATTTTGCGGGATATGAGCAACACCAGGCCGCAGAAAAATTTTATACCAGCGATTATGATTTATCTGGGTTTAGTAGCCATTTCGAAGGGCTGAACCTGCGCTTCACATCGGCCCAAGGACTTTTGGGTTGGCACAAATTAAATACGATTGAGCTGCGTTACGGCCATTATAACCGGTCGGATGGCCTTAATGCCAATATTATAACCACTGCCATTAAACTTAAATAATAGCAAACAAGTGAGTCTATACCCATTTGATTTTGCCATAATCTTAAAAGTACCCGGCTTACAATAGCAGGAAACCAAACCAAAATTTTCCTGAATATCCTAGCTGTTTTTATCTATCGATTAATTAACCAACCGGCTTTAACTGCTAAAATGTATTCAACCAGCTGTTATTCACCTGGTTTCTTAATGATTTCTTAACCTGGCTGCGCCTTGGCAGTCATCCCTGCTATAAGTAAATACCGTATCTTTGTGGCACGTAAACCAGGTCGGTTTTATCTGGCTTCTGCTGGCTTACTTAAATATTACTAAAATTGAGCAACGTGCAAACTTCAGATCGCTATAAAATTCTGCTTGTAGATGACGAACCAGACATTATAGAACTTCTGCAATATAATTTAACCAAAGAAGGGTACACCGTAGCGCACGCCGAAAACGGCAAAGAAGCGCTGGAGAAAGCGCAAAAATTCGGACCCGATATTATATTGATGGATGTGATGATGCCGGTAATGGATGGCATAGCCGCGTGCCGGAAGTTGCGCGAATTGCCGGCGTTTAAAGACACTTTTATTCTGTTTCTAACAGCACGTTCCGAAGAATTTTCGGAGGTGGCCGCCTTCGAAGCCGGTGCCGATGACTTTATTACAAAGCCTATAAAACCCCGGGCCCTTTTAAGCCGGCTGGCCGCCTACGTTCGCCGCGACATTAACCAATCGCCCGAGCTAAACGAAGTAATCCAGTTAGGCGATCTCCGGATAGATCGGACCAGTTTCTCAGTTTTTAAAAATGATGTAAAAATAACCCTACCCAAAAAGGAGTTTGAGTTACTCGCTTTTCTGGCCACCACGCCAAACAAAGTTTTTAGTCGCGAGGAATTACTTAACAATATTTGGGGAACCGATGTATTTGTAATTGCCCGCACCGTGGATGTGCACATCCGGAAAGTACGCGAAAAGATTGGCGAAGATCATATTAAAACGATTAAAGGGGTTGGCTATAAATTTAACACAGATTAATCATGGAATTTAAGTCCCGGACAATAGCTCTTATTGTTTCGGTGGTTGTAGCGGCCATTTTTACCACCTTCCTATACTTTGCGCCATATTTATCGGTCCGGGCGCTGGTAATAACCTTGGGCCTAACTTTCTCGGTTTGCTTTATCCTGATTTATTTTTCTTTTGAAATTCTCATTTTCCGGGAGATAAATAATATATACACCGGTCTGGAGCATATAAAACGCAAAGAGTTCCGGCGGATGAGCAATAAATTTTTGTTCCGGCCCGATCCGCTCAAGCGCATCAAAGATGAAATTCTTTACATGGCCGAGCAAAAGCAAAAAGAAATAGATGAACTCATGCGTCTGCAGGTGTTGCGGCGGGAATTTTTAGCGGACGTTTCGCATGAGTTAAAAACGCCCATCTTTGCGGCCCAGGGGTTTATTCATACCCTACTCGATGGGGCCGTAGACGATGAAAACGTACGGGATAAATTTCTACAGAAGGCTGCAAAAAGCCTGGATGGCCTCGATAACCTGGTTCAGGATTTAATCAGTATTTCCCAACTGGAAAAGGGCGTGGTAAAAATGCAGCTGAAAAGTTTTGATATTGGATTGCTGTGCCTCGAAGTATTTGAAGAATTAGAACAGAAAGCTACCACCTACCGCATTCGTTTGCACCTCGAAAGTAACCCGCAAATACCATTGCTGGTTTATGCCGATCCAAACCGGATAAAACAGGTGCTGGTAAATTTAATAGACAATGCCATTAAGTACGGCCGGCCCGATGGCAATATTTGGGTAAAATTAATGGATACCAAAAAGAAGGTAACGGTGAGTGTAACCGACGACGGTCCTGGCATTGCCGAAGAACACAAAAGGCGGGTTTTTGAACGTTTTTACCGCATCGACAAGAGCCGCTCCCGCGAAAGTGGCGGTTCCGGCCTGGGTTTAGCCATCTCCAAACATATATTAGAAGCCCACCGCACGACTATAGAACTCACCAGCGAACTGGAACAGGGCACTTCTATGCGATTCCGGCTAAGCAAACCAAAAGCTTAATTTCCTTTATCTCCTTTTGCTGATCGTTTTTTAGAATAAGGAATATTTGGTTACAACCGGACTAATATTACCCAAAACTGTTCTGTTACGTTATTAAAATAAAGCCGCATCTTTGCAGTTATTTAAAGATAATTTCGGCTAACGAATAACGATTAACGAAAAACAAACATGAAATATCCTGTTTTTAAGGATCTGATAATTTTCGAAAACAACGATTATATTATTATAAATAAGCCACCTTTCCTGGCCACCTTAGAAGACCGTACGCCCCAAAGCACCAATATTTTGCGCCTGGCCCGCCAGTATCACCCCGATGCGCAAGCTTGTCACCGTCTGGACAAAGAAACCTCCGGGGCACTGGCTTTAGCCAAAAACAATGAGGCTTACCGGCATTTATCTATGCAGTTCGAACACCGGCAGGTAACCAAATTATACCACGCCCTGGCTTGGGGAAATCACGATTTCCAGGATTTGCTTGTAGATAAGCCCATACAGCCCGGGCTGAAAGGCACTGCTAAACTAAGCCGGGCCGGCAAACCAGCCGCTACCTACTTTACTACTTTGGAAAAATATAACCGGCACACCTTTGTTGCTTGTAAACCTATTACAGGTCGGATGCACCAAATCCGGCTGCACCTGGCTTTTTTAAAGGCGCCAATTGTAGGCGACACCCTGTACCGGGGAGAACATTTGTACCTGTCGAGCCTGAAAAAGAAGTTTAACCTTGGCAAAGAAGAAGAGGAACAACCCTTGATAAAGCGGTTTGCCCTGCACTCTTACCAACTTGGCTTCACTTCTCTAACCGAAGAGCCAATATTAGTAGAAGCGCCTTACCCAAAGGACTTTCAGGTATTGCTTAAAATGATGCGGCAATTTAATTAACTAAAAAACCGGTACTTCTCTATTCCCGAGAAAAGAAACAGAAAAGTACCGGTTTTTAAATATTTATTCAGGTTAAGCAGGTAAAGCTTACCTTACTTCCTTCAGCAATTTATAATCGTATAAATTATCGCGCCGGATAATCCGCAGCAGCGTAGAAACCGATATAGAATCAAATACCACTAACATTGGAAGTTCTACTTGTTTTATTATGTTATTGAACTGCGTTTTAATGGTAATAACAAAAGGCTGAAATTCCGGCAGATCTCCTAGAATAAAATTAATAGAACTAGCCTCTGAATACAGTGTTTTAGGGTCGTCGGTTTCTAACCTAAGTTTTAAAATAGTACTTAACTGTTTAGCCAGCGCTTCCGTTATAATCCGGCTGATTTCCAGCAGCATTTTATCTTTTTCCTGCTGATATCCGGCACTTTCCCGTACTTCCTCATTCAGGCAAACATCCGCTATCTTCTCAATATTTTCGGCGGTAAAAAGCAAAAACGTTTTTCCGTTCAAATCTCCCGAAATAACGGACCGCAGCACAAAGTAAATTTCTTCGTACTCGTCTATTACGTCGGGCAAAACCTTGGGCTCTATTATTTTCACCTCCGGTACTTTCAGCAAGACGCCCCCCTTCGAATAATCTGAAAAAGAGTCGGCGGCGCGGGCCAAACCAATGCTGATTATTTCCCGGAGAACAACTTTCTCCAGCTCATTTACTATTATATACATTCTCCCAGAATTTATATCATAATCAAAAATACACCTCTCAATAGGTATACAAAATTGAAAAAACTTGTATTTAAACGTAAGTATTTTTACTCGGTTAGTAACGGACTAAAAAGGGAAAAGTTTATGTATATTTATTTTTTTAGTCCAAAATTTTATCCTTCTTTTCGAATAATATTTTTGGCCTTTTAATCGGCGGAGATTAGTACAATCCAGTTCGTACCCAAATATTCATCTG
>JAQBNV010000053.1 GCA_028288395.1 Adhaeribacter sp.
TACCTTCCCGGAATGGTGCAAAGAGTGCATCTTTTTAGATTTACCTTTGTTTTTACTTTTGGGCAACGAAGGACGAGTTAAATATATAAATGAAGTTATGAGTGTTTACCGGAAAAATGCCGGAAGCCAGGTTTTTAATAAAAATTATGAGACCATTAATTCTGGTTTAGCTAAAATGCATGAACTTACGAATAAACACTTTAACTATAAGCTAAATAAAAATCTGACTATCAAGATGGCGGAAGAGTATTATAGTATTGCTATTAAAAAGTTCAATGAAGGGAATGTGACCAAGGCTGGTTACTATTTGCGTAAGTCCATCACCAAGCAATTATCAATAGGAAAAAGGCCTGAAAAATATAAGATATATTTGGGCATTCAAATTTATGCTCCTTTTCTCCTTAAATTGCGGCCTAAAAAATAGTTTATATAAAGTTAAATCTAAGCTCCCCTGGTACACTTTGGTTAATATAGAGTGCAGAATGAAGTCTGTTTAAAAGAAGCCATGACATAAACAGGTATAAGACAGATTCATTATTTTGGATTAATTACATTGATCCTCAGCAAATTAAACAGATTATTCAACACCTAAAAAAAATCTATTCTAAACTTTTATCTAACTAAATGAAGTGCCCCCTTTTATCTGAATTACCCCTTCCGCCAGTGGGGAAAACTGGCTGGCCCTGGACAGAAGGAACCCTGCCATTAACCCCGGAATTTAAAAAAATCAAGAATTGGCCTAAAATAAGTATAATTACCCCATCCTATGGTCAGGGGCATTTTATTGAAGAAACAATCCGATCCATTCTATTGCAGGGATATCCTGATTTGGAATATATAATAATGGATGGGGGTAGTAAAGACAATACTACCGAAATAATTAAAAAGTATGCGCCCTGGATTACCTATTGGGAAAGTCGGAAAGATAATGGGCAAAGCCACGCAATAAACAAAGGTTTTAAAAAGAGTACCGGGGAGATTATTAACTGGTTAAACAGTGATGATTTTTATAATCCTGGTGCCCTTTTAAAAATTGGGAAAGAATTTGCCCTGAATCCTTCCTGTAAATGTGTGATCGGAGAAATTCAATTTTTTGGCGGAGAAAAAATTTATAATTCCCGGATGCCGGAATTTGTATCGCCCGAAAAGACAGCTGGGTATAGTTATATTTCCCAACCTGCTATGTTTTACAGTTCGCAAGCGCATAAACATATTGGTTTATTAAACGAAAAGCTAAGCTATTGCATGGATGTGGAGTGGTGGTTAAAATACCTTCTTTCTTTCGGTATAAACCATATAAAGCAGATTCCGGATGTGCTGGTACAATTCCGGCTACACAAAGCCTCCAAAAGTGTGGCATCTTCCGCCTCTTTTACGCCGGAAGCTGTATCTATTTATTATTCCCTGGCTAAACAATTTAACTTAGAGGATAAAATGGACGTGCTGGAACGATTGAGCAAAGTAAATAAAGATTTTGTTTTTAACTTGCCGCCGCAGGCAAATGTTGGCATGATCGGAAAAGTTTTGGATTATTATTTATTAATGCGCGGCGAGCAGCATTATGCTTTACTCGAAAAGCAAAAGGCTAAACTGGCTTTTGCTGCGGTTAATCCCCAATCAATTATGCCGGAAGATTTAAAATTATTAAAGAAGCTAAAATTAAGAAACAACTATATTCCTGCGGCTGCATTAAAATTATTCAGGAAACGGTAAGGCTTTACCTTAATCAAAAAATTGATGAAAGAAGAAACAGAAGCAAATATGACTGTTGTGATGTACCAGGCCTTTAAAATTCCGGAGGCTTTTAACCAGGTGATTTTCTCTGTTTTGACTCTTTTTCACGAATTAAAAGGTGATTTTACCCAAATTCATCCGGTCATTTATACCGACGATGCTGCCCGGTTATCTAAATATTTCCCGGCCGGTTTAGTATCCTTAATTGAGGTAAAGCCGGAAGCCTTGGTAGATTATGCTGGCCCTTTGAATTATTTCCATCGTATTCGCCACTTTTTAATTCGGGATTGTTTTGCCCAATTTAAAACAAATTTATTGTATGTAGATGGCGATACTTTTTTTCTGCAGTCACCCAAAGCCTTAGTCCGGCAGATAAATGATAAAACCAGCATTATGCATACCCGGGAATTTAGTTTAGCAGAAGGGGGGGATTTTGAAGGGATAAATTGGTTAAAAATACGAAAGCTGGTAAGAGATAATGTTTTTAGGATTAAAGGCCAGGACGTAAAAATTCCGTACTCTACTACTATGTGGAATGCCGGCGTATTAGGAATCGATTATAGAAACCGGGATAGTATCGACGACACCATTGAACTAATGGACCAATCACTTCCAGTAGCTAGTATTTTCAACATAGAACAACTTGCTATCGGTTTTAATCTTCAGCGGCATACGGAAATAAAACCCGCTGAGGACTACATTTACCATTATTGGCCGGCGGATTTAAAGAAAGCCTATAACAGATTTATAAATAGCTTCCTGGTGCAAAACGGGCATCTTGGTTTACCCGAATTAGCCGCGCTGGCTTATGAAGCTTCCCGGCAAAAAGATAAGCTTCCCCGGGTTAAACCTACCTTTCTGGATAAAGTGAAATTAAGGCTGTCCCTGATTAAACAGGTAGCTATGAAAGGTTCCTTATAACCCTGCTGCGCTGAAGAGAAAGATTATGCCTATCCTTACCATCATTATTCCGACTTATAACCGGGATAAGATTTTACAGAAAACCTTAATCGCTGCTAACCTGGCGATTGCGGATCTGGATGCGGAAATAATTGTGGTTAATGACTCAAAAACTAGTACGCCGCAGCTGCCCCGTACTTATGCTAAAACCAGGCTGGAGAACAATCCTTTGCAAGGCCCTGCCTCCGCGCGAAATCTGGGGGCAAAACTAGCCAGCGCTCCTAACTTGCTATTTATGGATGATGATTTTATTATCCATAAAAGTTGTTTAGCAGAAGTTTTAAAATCCTTGGCCGAATGGCCAAATGATTGTTTTAATTTTCCGAACGAATACCCGCCGACGCTCTATCAAAAAATAAGAAAAAAACAATTTGGCCGGTATCTTATCGCCAAAGGTGTAACGGCAACGAAAGATACCTGGGGTGCTTATTGGAAGGAAAACGAATTATTTCAAAATCCAGGGGGCTTAGGAAGCGGTTTTCTGGCCATCAAAAGAGAATTATTCTGGCAAACCGGCGGCTACGATCCTACTTGTGTCTTTGCCGGGGAAGATGAAGATTTATTAAAAAAATTGAAGCGTTTAGGGGCCCGGATTTTTATAAACCCTACTTGTACTGTTTATCATAACGAGGAAGACAAGACTGAGATCAAAAGCTGGCTTTCCCGGCAGTATTTTGGCAAAAGAACTTCTCTGCAATGGCATTTAGCCCAGGCCGGCAAGGCGGTAGTCTGGCCTTATTCGCCTTTAAAAACCTTCGTCCTGCGTGCCCTGGAGAAGGTGGATTTCTTTTTTACAGGTCTCCTTAAAATTATCCCTAACCAAAAACATTTTGATTTTATATATTTTAAGATAGTTGATATCTTATATATTTTAAATTTGTATCGGGGATACCGGGATGCTTTAAAATCTGGTTAACATGAATAAATTTATACCATCTCGGGTGGCAATCATTACAAGTTGTTTAAAAGGCCGGACAGCTGCATTTGAATGGATAGCAACGGGTCTCCGGGATATGGGCTTCCAGGTTTTGGTGCTGAATATTGATAAGGGCCCTTCTGCTTTTGAAGATTATATGAGTCAGTTGGCAGGAGTACAATACCAGAAAGTAAATTATGGCGGCCAAAGTAAAGCTGAAATGTTAAAAGTGATGTTTCGGGTTTACCGGGAGCTAAGAAAATTCAGGGCAGATGTGGTGCATACGCATTATGTAGATGCCAATCTCCTGGGCTTATCGGCCGGGGTACTGGCCGGCGTCCGCAAACGGGTTTATACCCGCCATACCTCTACCCAACATTACCGTTTCGAGTCCCATAAGGTTAATGTAAATAAACTTTTTAATAAATTAGCCACCCATGTTCTGGCCATATCCGAGGTAGTAGTTTCGGTCTTGCATAATATTGAGCAGGTTCCTACTGCCAAGATTATCAAGATTCATCATGGGTTTGACTTTGCCCAATTCCAAAATATCAGCAATGAGCGCATCGCGGCGATAAGGAATAAATATGCCATACCAGAGGGGGTTCCGGTTATTGGCGCCATATCGCGGTTTGATGAATGGAAAGGCGTAGAGTACATTGTACAAGGCTTTAAGGAACTGCGGCAGGAATACCCGGATGCATTTCTGGTATTAGCCAATGCGGGGGGAGTGCGTTATGATTTTATTAAAAGCCTGTTGGCAGAACTACCGGAAAATGCTTATTGTGAAATTAAGTACGAAAATGATGTATTCGCACTACTGAAAACATTTAGTGTTTTTGTGCATGTGCCTATTGATAATGAAATAGAAGCTTACGGCCAGGTCTATATAGAGGCTATGGCTGCTTCTGTTCCCATGGTTTGTACCTTATCCGGCGTGGCCAATGAATTTGTAGTAAATGAAAAAAATGCCATGGTGGTAAAATACCAGGACGCAACTGATATTTACCGGGCTATCAAAAAACTGCTGGATGCGCCGGCATTAGTACAACGTATAACGGAAAATGCCCAGGCGGATATTCAGGAAAGATTTTCAAAAGAAATGATGATAAGCAAGCTTAGTCAGGCTTTTAGCAATTAAAATGAGCCGGTACCGGATTTTACATATCATTGATTCTGTTGAAAGGGGAGGGGCCGAAACACTTTTGGTAAATACCATTGAAGGGATAAACCAAACATATCCCGACTGTAATCAGTACTTAGTAACTTTATATAAAGGGGGTAGCTTACTCCCTAAGGTGGCTTCATTGGTAGAATATTATAACCTGGGATTAACCCGGTACAATTTTTTACTTGTTTTACTTAAACTCCGAAAACATCTTAAAACGTTAAAGATTGATGTAGTGCATAGCCATTTATTACACGCTACTTTAATCAGCCGACTGGCCTTGCCGAAAGGCACA